>JAZQSZ010000088.1:0-13487 GCA_045630365.1 Paludibacteraceae bacterium
GTACTGTTTGGCACTATAGAGCAGGGTTTTGGTAGGGATACAGCCCACATTGAGACAGGTGCCGCCGAGGGCGGTTTGCTCAAAGAGGATGACATCTTTGCCTGCTCGAGAGGCCATTTCTGCGGCAGTATAGCCCGCTGGACCACCACCAATAATAGCGAGAAAATGTTTCATATAGTTGTATTCAGTAGTTTAGAATTTTTATGCCAATGATTCTAGATAGATTTTAACAGCAGAGGCGACCATATCAACGCAGGGGCGTTTTTGGTAGTATGCCTCAGTACGAGCTTCGGGGGTTGGTTCTTGAGGGCGAGGCGCAATTCCTAGCAATTCAGAGCAGATGATCGATCCGTTCTCGTTTTTAAACTTAGCGGCTAAATCCTGCACAAAAGCGTAGTTATTCTTTTTGCCTTCGGCATCACCTGGGATAGCGCTACCATTTTCTAATCCTGCGAGGAGGAACATACCGCATGCGGCACCACAAGTCTGGCGCATACGACCTATACCGCCTCCAAAGGAGGCTGCTACACGAAGAGCCGTCTGCTCGTCTAGACCATAGATATCCGCACAAGCAGCCACAACCGCCTGACTACAATTGAACCCCTGACGGAAGAGTTCCTTGGCACGCTCTGCGCGTTTTTCAATCTCTTGCTCTGTCATCTCACAAAACTGGTTTTGAGTTTCTTATCTTCTGCTGCAGGGATGTCTTCTGTCTTTAGCCCTTTGATCATCCATACCATGTTTCGTGCCAAAGTGCGCATGGTTTGCAATCCCTCCAAATCCTCTAGCGCTTCGCCTATAGCAGCACCATGGACACTATTCCAATATTGTGACGATACAACAGGCATATTATTGATAGTAAAGTACTTATTCAACCTGTCAAAGGTAGCACTCGCTCCGCCGCGACGGCATACGGCTACCGATGCAGCAGGTTTGTATGCCATCTTACTTCCGCAGGAATAGAACAAACGATCGAGCAAAGCACACAAACTGCCATTAGGACCCGCATAATAAACAGGCGAACCCACTACGAGACCATCTATACCCTCATCAAGAATCTGACGAAGTTCATCGTATAGCGCATCGGAAAACGCACAATGCGTATTATTCTTGCGGCATGCGCCACAAGCCACACAACCACGAACAGGTTGAGTACCAATATGTACAATTTGAGTATCTATCCCTGCCTCTTGCAGGGTGTTTGCAACCTCTGAAAGTGCGATAAAGGTGTTACCTTTAGCACGAGGACTACCGTTAATGAGCAAAACTTTCATAATATATGCAATTTGGTGCAAAGGTAGGATTTTTTTCGGACATATGCAAGTAATTTTACTTTAAAGTAAACTTTTTGCTCAAAAATCTTGTATATGTTCAAAAATTTTACTACTTTTGCACCGTGGAATATTTTGGACTAATATCATCTAGATTAAACATCGCTGTCAAACAAGTGGCAGCGACCGTGGCGTTGCTCAATGAGAATGCTACGATACCTTTTATTGCGCGTTACCGCAAGGAGAAAACGGGCAGCCTGGACGAGGTACAGATTGCCGCTATAGCGGAGGAGTATCATCGTTGTTTGGAGTTGGATGACAGAAAAGCCACTATCCTCAAAACCATAGACGAGCAAGGCAAACTGACTAGCGAGTTGCGCACGCGCATTGAGCAGTGTTGGGATGCGACCGAACTAGAGGATATCTACCTACCCTACAAACCTCATCGCAAGACGAGAGCCGATGTAGCTCGCGAGCAAGGGTATGAACCATTGGCCGAGGCTATTTTTGCTCAAAAACGTGAAGGCGATGAGGCGATGAGACGACTGGGCGAGAGGCTAAAGGCGAAAGGCGAAGAGGCGAAGAAAGCCGAAGAGGCCCTACAAGGAGCGCGAGATATCATAGCAGAGTGGATCAGTCTGGATGAGCAAGCACGAAATGGCATGCGCCGTGAGTTTAGTTATAGCGCTATGATCACCACCAAAGTGGTTAAGGGAAAGGCAGAGGAGCCAGAGGCGCAGAAATACAAAGACTATTTTGCCATCAACGAACCATTGCGTCGCATTTCCTCCCACAGACTACTTGCTATACGCCGTGCAGAGGCAGAGGGGTATATCCGTGTGGATATATCGCCAGATAGCGAGAAGGCACTAGACAAACTAGCGCGTCTATTCTTGAAGAACAACAGCGATGCTGCTTATCAAGTAGAACTGGCCATGGAGGATAGTTATAAGCGTCTATTGAAACCTGCTATAGAGACCGAGTTTGCGGCGAGCAGCAAGGAGAAAGCCGACACAGAGGCAATACGAGTCTTTGCCGATAACCTAAGACAACTCCTGCTCGAATCACCCTTAGGACAAAAACGAGTATTGGCAGTAGATCCGGGTTTCCGTACGGGATGCAAAGTGGTGGTGCTATCCGCCCAAGGCGATTTGTTGCATCACACCGTAGTGATGCTCAACAATAAGCAATCCATCGAGACGCTCCAGCGATTGGTTCATCAATACCAAATCGAGGCCATAGCGATAGGTAATGGTACCGCTTCACGTGAAGCGGAGCAGATGGTAAGAGTGTCGTTAGACACCATTGCCTCTACACCATACACCATAAACCATACACCACAACTCTTTGTGGTAAGTGAGAGCGGAGCATCTGTGTATTCGGCCAGTAAGATCGCCCGCGAGGAGTTTCCAAACGAAGATGTGACAGTTCGTGGAGCAGTATCGATAGGCAGACGACTGATGGACCCTCTGGCGGAACTAGTGAAGATAGACCCTAAGTCCATCGGCGTTGGACAATATCAGCATGATGTCAACCAAACTCGATTGGCAGAGAGTCTGCAGCAGACTGTAGAGAGTGTGGTCAACCGTGTGGGAGTGGATGTGAATACCGCCAGCAAACATATATTGACCTATATTTCTGGTCTAGGTCCTACCCTAGCGCAGAACATTGTGAATTATAGAAGCGAGAACGGTCCTTTCAAGAGTCGCAAAGAGTTGTTGAAAGTGCCTAAGATGGGTGCTAAGACGTTTGAGCAAGCAGCAGGATTCTTACGTGTAACCAACTCTGCCATGCCGCTAGATAACTCTGCAGTACACCCTGAGAGTTACGCTCTCGTGGAACGTATGGCCAAGGATTTAGGATGCACGCTAAGCGATCTAATGAGCGATGCCAGTCTGCGTGAGAAGATTGACCTCAAGAAATATGTGACCGATCAGGTGGGAATGCCTACCTTAAAAGACATCATGCAGGAGTTGGAGAAACCTAGTCGTGATCCACGCGAGCAGATAGAGGAATGGCATTTTGATGAGTCAGTACACACCATAGATGACTTGCAAGTGGGTATGGTACTACCTGGTATCATTACCAATATCAGCAATTTTGGTGCTTTCTGCGATGTGGGTGTACACAAAGATGGTCTGATCCATATTTCGGAGATGGCCAACAGACGAATCAGCAACCCTAGCGAGGTGGTTAGTCTACACCAACATGTGCGCGTGCGCGTAATTGATATAGATAAAACGAGGGGCAGGATACAATTGTCCCTGCGGAAGGTTTAGTGTTTAAAGTTTAATGTTTAGAGTCGAAGAAAATAAAACAACAAAACAATATGAAAAAGATTTTAATGATTGCAATGATGGTAGTAGCTGCCGTAGCATTGCATGCACAACTTCCAAATGTGCAACTCAAAGACATCGATGGTAATACTGTACAAACAGGTGCTATCAGCAACAACGGCAAACCTATCATCATCTCTTTCTGGGCAACCTGGTGCAAACCATGCTTGCGCGAACTCAAAGCCATCCACGAGGTGTATCCTGATTGGCAAGATGAGACTGGCGTTAAGATGATTATCGTGAGCATAGACTCAGCACAAGACGCTAACAAGGTAAAACCATTGGTTGATGGTTTTGGTTGGGAGTACGAAGTATTGCTCGACCCTAACGGCGACTTCAAGCGTGCGATGAATGTGCAAAACGTACCTCACGTATTTGTTTTGGATGGCAAAGGCAAGATCGTTTACAACCACGCTGGTTATGTAGATGGTGGCGAGGAAGATATCTACGAAGCATTGCAATAACTAATCCAATACCCTTGCAATACTCTTATAATACCGAGTCTTTTACGGGTTCATAACGGGTTTATACCGTAGGTTAAAGCATATAACATAAGATGAAAATAAAGAAATACATACTCATTCTCGCTCTTATCCCTACTCTGCTTTGGGCACAAGATACCGTGGTTGTCGTAGGTGGCATTCAGCACGAAGGCCTCTTTCCAACTGACCTAAGCGAGGTGCCTCAACAACCTGAGTGGGCTAAGATCACCCACCTAAGCAACACCTATTTGGATTTAGGTGTGAGATGGGAGAGAAATGGTTCAGAAGATCAGAAGTTCAGGGGTCTCGAGCTTGTCACTCGTGCCGAACTCACCCAATGGCCTATGTTGGGTTATGATGCTGACTTTGGAGGACATGGTATCAGTCACTTGCACCTAGGAGCTAACTTCTCTTGGGGTAAGATTACCATTGGCGATGTCTATGGTCAGTTTGGTAGCGGAATGGTGCTTCGTTTATACGAAGATAGAGCACTAGGTGTAGATAACGCACTTCGCGGAGCAAAGGTAGAAGCCACCCCTTACAAAGGTATCTATATAGAAGCATTAGGTGGTAAACAACGCCGCTATTGGAACTGCTACGACGATGGCGCTTGGGGTTGGAACTACACACAAGATGCAGTACTCGGAGCTAACCTAGAATTGGGATTGCACGAGTGGATACCTCAGTTGCAAGAAGCAGGTGCCAACCTCACCCTCGGCGGTAGTTATGTGAGCAAATATCAGAAGATGGATACCATCATCTATAACACCGTTATTCAACCGGAAGGTAAGTACGACTACTACTACAATCTTCCAGAATGGGTAGGTGCTGGTAGCGTGCGTGCTCAATTGCAAATGAAAGGTTGGAACGCCCTCGTAGAGTATGCCTACAAAGCCAACGATCCAAGCGTGCTGAATGAATACAGCTACGATCCGGGTCAAGCCTTGCTCATGTCATTGAGTTACTCACAAAAAGGATTATCCGTGATTGCCCAAGCGAAGCGTTCAGAGAACATGTCTTTTCGTTCGGACAGAGCCCTAAACAATATGGCTGGTACGATCAACCATATGACTCCCTTTGCCAACCAACACACCTATATGCTCACATCGCTCTATCCATATGGTACGCACAAGACCGCTAGCGAATGGGCCTTCCAAGGAGAGATCCGCTACACCTGGAAGCGTGGCACAAAGATGGGTGGTAAGTATGGTACAACCCTCAAATTCAATGCTTCGCATATCCGTGGTACAGCCGACACTTGGTTTGGCATGAGCGATGCACCTTATTATACGGATGTCAATCTTGAACTCAACAAGAAAATCAACAAGAAGTGGTATATTGGTGCGATGTTGATGTACCAAAACTACAACAAGCAAGTGATAGAAGGTCATGGCGATTTAATTCACGCTGGCATAGGAGTTGTAGAGGCTAAATATGCGTTGAATAAGAACGTGCAAATGCGTGGCGAAGTACAATACATGTACACCAAACAGGACGAAGGTCAATGGGTGGCAGCATTGTACGAATTGAGTCTCTTCCGCCAATTGGTACTCTCAGGCCAATGGATGTATAATATCGGTTATGCACACGAGGCAACTAACGAGCACTACTATACAGTGGCGGCAACCTATACCCATGGTGCACACCGTGTGATGGCAGGTTACACCAAGACCCGTGAGGGATTCAACTGCTCAGGTGGCGTATGTAGATATGTGCCTAAACAAGAGGGTGTTAGTTTGACGTATAATTTTACATGGTAATATAGTTATGAAATCAAATATACAAATAAATCTTTGTTCCTTGCTCCTGCTTCTTGGTTCGTTACTAACGTCTTGCGAAGTAATAGGACCTGATGATCGTAATAAAGTAACCTTTACTCCTACAGACCCAAATTCAGTTAAACGCACATCGTTACTCATAGAGTATTCAGGTTGGCAATGTGTGAACTGCCCTACTGCAGCAGAAGAAGCACACCGTCTGGAAAAATTATACGGAGAAGAGTTGGTGGTCGTAGTAATGCACCCAGAGAGCAATCCGAACACCCGTCATAACAACAAACCTGCGCTGAACTATACCTGTCCAGAGGCAGACAGCATCTACATTATGATGGGCGGAACGAACACTACCCCATTCCCTACGGGTAATGTGAATATGGTGAAGGATGATACCAAAGGTTACTTTACCGACTACGACAAATGGGGCACCCTAGTGAGTCAAGCGTATGCTGCTCCAAAGCCTGTGCTATTATCACAAGAGATAGATCATATTTATGAGAATGTGCTATTTATTGCTGTAAACATCTCCAATCTGGATAGTGTAGCAATGGATGCCACCCTGCAAGTATGGCTCACAGAAGACGGAGTGATAGGTAGTCAAAAGAAACCTGAAGGCACAGACAAGGAGTATGCGCACAACCACCTATTGCGTGCTAGTATCTCACCTATCTGGGGAGAGAAACTGTCTATTGACGCACATATGACCCAACAGGTAGTATACGAATATACTCTACCTGAGAAAGTCAAGAAAGATAACTGCTATATCGTAGCACTTGTGAGTGTCAATGGCGAGGTGATACAAGCCAACAAAACCAGCGTCCTCAGAGTAAACCTAGATTAAGAGAAAATAACTAAATAATTTAAAGATATGAAGAAAATTTTAACAACTATTTTTGTGCTCTGCGCTGCATTAGGAATGCAAGCGGGATTGCACTTGAGTTACGAGAAATGGGTAGATGACGAGAAGGTAGTAACCAATGTCACCGAAAACACCACTATTCTTGTAACCGAGTTTGAGTGGGACGAGGACCTAGAAGAAGCCCTCATGGAGGTGAGAGGTCAATTGTACTCAGACGAGTCACAAAACATTAAAGTGACTATCACACGCCAAAGTACAGGTGTGATAGATCAGTTCTGCGCCGCAGGCAACTGCGTACCAGGTAATGGAACGAAGAACCAAGTGTGCGAGTTTGTGGTAGGTACTAATGCTATGCAACGCAGCTGGTTTACCCACTATACTCCGTTTGAGGCTGGTAATGAAGTAATCAGTTATGAGTTTAACGATGGTGTGAACCCTGCTATCACCTTGACCATCAAGTATAGCTATTTGATGACTGCTGTAGAGGATGTAGTAGCGCCACAATACAATGGCAAGATCTACAACTTGCTTGGTCAAGAGATGCAAGCAAGCGACTTGAGCGAGTTGCCAAAAGGTATCTATATCATCAACGGCAAGAAATACATCAAACAATAATAAGATTATTAACTGTTTAAATTTTTAAGGTATGAAAAAGAGTTGGATGTTGCTAAGTTTGGCAACGCTCTTATTAGGTTTGGTAGGTTGTAAGCCTGCGGTAGAGTCAACCATCGCACTAAACGCTACAACCCTAGAAATGCTAGTGGGAGAGAAAAGCGAGTTGGTAGCGACTATCACACCTGAAGTACCAACAGATGAGTTAGTATGGGAATCTAGCAATAAGATGATTGCAGCTGTGGATGAGAATGGTGTGGTAACAGCCAAGAACGAAGGTGAAGCGATAATCAGCGTTAGCACCAATATCGGTCGTGCAGAGTGTATGGTAAGCGTAAAAAGAGGTGCGCTGAAGATGAATATGGAAACCGCAGAATGCATGATGTTTGAGAGCGTACAATTAAGTGTAGAGAAGCCAGAGCACAAAAAAGATGCGAAAGAAGTGTGGATGACAGGCAACAAGGAAATTGCTGTGGTGAATAGCAAGGGTCTTGTGACCGGTGTAGCACCAGGAACCACTACTATCAAGGCAACACTAACGGGTTGTGTGGCAGCAGTATGTACTGTGACCATAAAAGAAGTACCTGTATCATTCCCACGTAAGTTCATCATAGAGCACTTTACAGGTGAAGACTGCGGTTATTGCCCTAGCGGTATGTACGCCATTATGGATTATCTAGAAACCGCTACTACCCCATCTATCTGGGTGAGCCATCACTATGGTTTTGGTTCGGACGAATACACTATCTCTGAAAGCAGCAATATAGGTAATACATTGGGTGTAAATGGTGCACCAAACATGTCATTGAACCGTAGCAAACAGTCTGAAGGTCTGACCTTCCATCCTGGATACTTGCCAGAGATCACAATCGCGGATAAGACAGAGGCAGCTATGTCAGTAAATATAGCTCGTACCTATAACCCTGAGACACGCCAATTGGATGTAACAGTAAGCGGTGAGAGTACATATGATAGCAAGAGTCAATTTTTGGTATCGGTACTCATCAAGGAGAATCGTTTGGTAGGTAGACAAGCAGACTACAACTATTCGTGGAAGACAGCTAAATGGAAAGAGTATATGCATGCACGCGTGATTCGTGACATGATAACATTGCCATTAGGAGACACAATTAGCATTGAGAATCAGTCGTATAGCAAGACTTGGAGCTATACCATGCCAGAGCAATGGGTGGCAGATAACTGCTGCGTAGTGGCTTATGTAACCCCATTGGTAGGTCAACCTATCATCAATGCAGAACAAGTGGTATTGGTAGAAGGTACAACGGGTGGAGAGGAGTATTTGCCATACGGTATTACTGAAGGTAAAGGTCCGAACAAAGAGATTACTTTCAAAGAGGTAAAAGTAAGCAGAATAGAAGAAGAGAACTTGTTGGCGGTGCTATTGGTATCTAACACCAGGGTGTCAACCGCGTATGGCGACGCTCAACCTATTGGCGCAGTATATATCCACACAGATGCTGAGACATTGACAGCAGGTACCTACCCTATTAAGGCAGATGGTTCGGCAGGTAGTATCCAAGCAGGATATCGTATAGATGAAAAACAATCGTTTGGCGGATCATTGCTATTGTATGCCGTGTCTGAATACTTGGCTAATGGTCAGTTAGCACCTGCACATATCTGGCGTATGAATGAAGGCGAGATGGTAGTAGATGAGGCCGGTAACATCAGTTTCAACTTCAAGACCTACAACGGTACATCGGTTACATCAAACTACCAAGCCACAAGCGCTAGCCAAATGCCACAAGTGCGCAAACCAGCTGCGCTAAAGCAATATATTGATTTGAATAAAACTAATAAATAAGGTATGAAAAAGATTTTTATAGTTCTTGTGTTGCTCTGTGCAACACTTGTAGCATCGGCACAAGAGGTGCCAAGTTCTTTCCCTCGTAAGTACCTCATCGAGCACTTTACGGGTGATGAGTGCGGATACTGCCCTGAAGGTATGTACAGCATCGTGGGTTATACCCAAAAGACTTCTACCCCATGCATTTGGGTGAGTCACCACTATGGTTATAACACCGATGAGTATACGATCTCTGAGAGTGCTAAGATTGCCTCTACCTGCGGCGCTCAAGGTGCTCCTCAAATGGCCATTAACCGTACCAAAGTGATGGGTTCAGCCATTGCCTTCCACCCTGGATACTTGCCAGAAGCAGGTATGGCAGAGGCTATTGCAAGCAAATGCGATACTATGGCAGAAGCATCTGTGGTGATTGATCACACCTACAATACTGAGACTCGCGAACTCAATGTAACCGTAAGTGGACAAGTGGCTAATACCGCTGTAACCGAGTACCTGCTTACTGTACTCATCAAGGAGAACGGTCTCATTGGTAAACAAGCCGACTACTACTGGTCATGGAAGACAGCAGGATATAAGGAGTTTATGCACCCATGCGTGGCGCGTGACTTGCTCTGCTCTACCCAATTGGGCGATACTGTCAAAGTAGAGAACCAAGCATATAGCAAGACCTATACATATAGCGTACCAGAGAAATGGGTGGCAGAGAACTGCTGCGTAGTGGCTTATATCACTCCACTTAACAAGAAACCTGTGATCAACGCCGAGGAGACTCCACTCGTAGCAGGTACTACAGGTGGCGCAGAGTATTTGCCATTTGCTATCACAGAAGCAAAGGAACCAACTAACGCAAGCAAATTGAGCTTTGATGCAGTAGAGATGAACAAGGTAGGAGAAGATAAGTTGGCCGTTAAATTGGTTGCAGCATCTTCTACCCGTTCGGATATGTATGGCCCTGTGAAAATGGTGGTATACCTCGAGTTCAACACCACAGATAGCATCCTCCCTGCAGACTCATTGCTCTTTGCAGAGGGTAATGAGATGAATACCTTTACAGCAGGTAGTGTAGATCTCGTAGAACAATCCTTTGCTGGTTCACACCTATCATACCATTTGGCAGCAGATTTGGAAGCCATGTGCCATATCTGGCGTATCAAGAGTGGTAGCGTGGTAGTTGAAAAGAATGGTAGTTTCGTAGCTAGCGGTAAACTAGATAATGGTAAGAACTTCAAGGTTACTTGCACATTGCCTGATACTGCAGTAGAAGATGTGATCTTCAACAAAGCACATGTAGAGAAACTCATGCGTGATGGTCGTATCATCATCCATATCGACGGTGTTGAGTACGATATGCAAGGTCGTGTAATGTAAGCAGCAAAATCGCTCTTCTAAAAGTTTTAAGAGTCTAAAAGTTTTAGAACTAACCCAATAAAATAATCCCCGCACTCGTAAGAGTTGCGGGGATTATTGTTTCTAGATTAACTAGTTTAACTAGTACTACTAGTACTACTAGCATTTCTAGGTACTAGACTTCTTATTGAAGTCTAGCACCAGTAGCGTTGTACAATCCGTTTGGACGGAGGATATAGAGTTGGCCGTCAATGAGGAGTTTCTTTGCCTCTTTCTTCTCGCCGCCAATCACATCACCACAGTTACCACCTACGATTTCCTCGAGGTCGGTAGTCAATTCTGCTTCGAACCACAGAGTCAACCATTCCTCCTCGTTCAATACCCATGGAGCAGCCACCTCTGTACCGAAGAGGAATCCATGTTCGCCGAGCCACTCTTGAGTCAAGAGTGCAGCATCAATAGTAGCGCCCTCGGTAGTAGTATCAGTCAATTGGATAGTAGCATCTACGCCTGCCAAATCAGAATATACATAGTTATTCTTGAATCCCTTCTCAGCAGGGAAATAGACACGTGGCCACTCAGATTGTGGTTTGTTCCAATCAATATTATCCCAATCGTACTCGTAGTTATCGCCACTAGAGAAACCTACCACACGGTGAGCAATCACATCCTTGCCCTCTGGCACGGTGATAACAGAAAGACCTACGAGGTTATTCTCCACCAAGATTGCTTTCGAATTACCAGTAGCATCGGTTTCCACCTCGCCTACGATACCACCTACTTTACCTGCGGTAGCAGCTGCATCGAGTGTCAATGTTCCTTCTACCACGCAGTTGCTAATCAAAGAGCGACCGCTGAAGCCTACGATACCACCGATAGTGTTGTTACTATAGAGATCTGCATCCACACGACAGTTGTATACAGGCTCGCCGCTGCTGATCTCGCTGGTGATACCACCTACTATTTTACCCTCTGCAGTACCTGTAAAGAGGCATGCATGGATATTGGTGGATGTTTGTGATTTACCTACAATACCACCTACTTGAGCTTGAGGCGCAGATATATTAGCCTCGTTCACAGAGCAAGTGTTCACATCCAAATAGAGTGATGCCTCACCCACGAGTGTACCTACGATTTGCTCATAGCCTACACCTTTGATGATAGGATTGTAAACATGAATGTTGCTCAATGATGCACGCAAAGGTACAGTTGAGATATTGCCATTGCCATCGTCCTCACCATCTACAAGACCACCTTGCATCAGATTAGCAACGATACCTGCAGGGTTAGCATGCTTGTCTATGAGGATCAATGTTGGACTATGGAAATTGATATTCGCAATCGTAACAGTATCCTTCACCTCGTTGAAGAGTCCACCACCTACGAGGCATAGATCGCTCAAAATATGGTTCTTACCATCCAATTTTCCAAGGAATGTTTTTTTAGGTCCTTCAAACACTTCGCCCTTAAAATCAATATCGTTCACCACTTCATAGTAAGCAGATGGGTTATTATCAATGAGGCGGAAGTCATACGCGCACGCGATTTGATAAGGATCCTGAGCTGTACCGCTACCCTTGAGACTTGTGCTATTGAGTGGTAGAGGAGTATAGTGCATGGTCAATGCGCCATTCTTTTGGTATACGCACATGATGGAAGGATTAGCACCCTTATCCATCAGATACACCATATTCAACTCGCCCATCTCTTCGCTCTTTCCGTAGTCAAGCAGGATCTCGCCTTTGGTGTTACAAACAAGCAAAGCAGTCTCTTTGTCAGAAGTATTATTTGGGTTATAACGTTTCACGAGCACCATATACTCGCGTGCGTCATCTGTATGCATGATCCATGGGTTGAGAGCCTCTCTGGTGATATTTACCGTTGCTGCCTCGATGTACTTACCCAGGTTAATATTCTCGTAGCGGTTGAATGTACCATCATCGTTGAGCCATGCGATATCTTGTGAGATTGTACCATCTTTCTCGTTGTTACCTTGGAGAAGTGCTACAGCATACTCATAACTATCGCCCTTAGGATAGCGGTCGATACTAGAAGAGATGGTGCGACCATCCTCGAGGTAAACAGAGATCTCGGCACGGGTCTTGCAAGATGGTAGATCCACAAAGAAGAACTCACCATCGTACTCCTCTTTCATAAACAACCATTGCTCTTCTTGACCTGCGATAGGACTCATTTTGATACGACCAAGGGTATTCTCAGCAATAGTGGTGAGCTGGTTACCATTCACATCATATTTGTAGTATGAGTTGATCGAACCGTCAGATTCAAGGTTATACTTCTCTTGGGTGATAATATATGCAGGAGCATCGCCGTCGTAGTTACGGATGATGTCGTCCATTCCATTGAGACCACCAAGCATAGGGAAAGTATAGAGGAGCTTTTGGTTCTTGTCTTGTACCACAGGAATCTTGGTGGTATAGAGGGTCTTATAACTTTGGTTCATGTATGTGATGACCAAGTTATTGTCTGGGTTAACCACAGGATCTTGATCCAATGGAGTGTTAGGATCAAAGTATGGTTTCTCATACTGTTGGGTTACATAGTAGAGCATCGTACCGTTCTTGAACATAAAGATTGGTTGCAAGTCGGTCAATGCGGCTACGTTAGCATAAGGAATACGGAAGGTGTGTTGTACGCCACCACCATACACAGACTTACGACGCACATCGTAGCACAGGGTGTAGTCTTTAGAGGTTGACGCACTATCACGAGCAAAAATCATCACATAGTTCTCGCTGTAGTCGCCTACGTTTTGTGCATACACTTGTCGTCCGTCCACAGAGGTTACAGGGGTGGTCACAGTCTCGCCATCGCTAATAGAGAAGACGTGGTTGAAGTTATGTCCCTCGTAGTTCTTGGTTTGTGCGTGGAGGAAGAGCATCACCTCGTACTTATTGTCAGTATTAAAGAACTTCTGTGTCACCAATGGGTTGATCTCCGCTTGGTTGATACCTGT
>JAZQSZ010000089.1:0-14014 GCA_045630365.1 Paludibacteraceae bacterium
ACTACCCATCCGCAAATTTATGTTGCGTTTTCTACCTTTTGTAGCGACGGCGGGCGTGTTCACATGGATATTCATTGCCATACCTAATACCAAGGTCAAATTCTCATCGGCTATTATTCCGGGTATCCTCATGGGATTGCTCTATCAGTTGGTACAAGCCCTGAGTATGTTCCTAGTTGTGCTCTTTACCCGTATGAGTATTGTATATGGTGCATTCTCCGCTATTCCATTGGTATTGATCTGGTTACACATCACATGTTGGTTGCTCTTGATAGGCGCAGAATTAGCATTCGCTATCCAAAACAACGATTTGTTTGCTTACGAGAAAGACCTTAAGGCTATGTCGCGCCGATACAAAGACTATGTTATGCTATATTTGCTGTCGGTCATTATTCGTCGTTTTGAGGTTGGAGAAACACCATTAACAGCCCAAGAAATGGCTGCTAACAACCAATTACCAATCCGATTAGTACAAGAACTACTATCTCGATTGGAAGAAACCGCGATTGTTCATCGCGTATATATAGAGGATAAAGAGGACCAAGCCTTTGTGCCTGCTCTCGATACCAAGACTATTACTGTAGAAATGGTTATAGGGCGCATTTCGGCACAAGGAACAGAGGAGTTTCTCCAACACACTCCCGCAGAAATGCAAGCCTTCTGGACACGCTATCAACAAATGATAGATGCCAACCATTCGGATGACATTTTAGTTAGTGAATTAGCTTAAAGGGAAAAGGCAATTATCCTTGACCTTGTGATTTGTAGGACATAGCACCTTGTTTGGGGTTATGTCCTATTGCTTTCATTTGGCGCACATAGATTTGCTCGCCACAACGCACATATAGGTAGTTACCACTAAACGCCAAGGCATGTACTTGACCCGCAGGCAAGGACAATATCGCACGTACACGACCGTTATGGTCTGCCACTTGCACACCCATAGGTGTTGCCACATATAGATTGCCCTGGGTATCAAATGCCATATTACCGACAGTAGCGAGTGTACCATTGCTCAAGTCATGTAGGAAATAAAATGGCTCGCTATAGAGCATCTTTCCTTGCTTATCCATGATAGTCGAGATCAGGTGGTAGGTATGCTCTTGTGCAGAAACACAGAAACGATAGTCTGGAGCCACTGCCACAGCGCGTGTACCCGCAGCGAGAACGCTGACCGTAGAGCTGCTCTTGACCGAAGCATCGCATAGCGCAACATACTTACCATCAGCCAACTCTTGTACCGCCTGACATGCACGCAATCCTTCTGCCACTTTCTGACCGTTCTTATATAGAGTGTTAGCACGCCAACTCAGTCCTTCGCCCATAAGACGCTCGCCCGATTTGAGCGTAGATACCACTTGTAGTTGACCTTGAGCATCGAGTTGGCATACTTGATTACCAGAGGCAAAAACAATCTTACCATCCGCTGCTGGATAGATATCACCATCTACGGTATTGGCGGTTGGCAGCGCCACCCAATCATAGGCAGGGTCAAGAATCGCCTGCAACATACCATTATTGGATGTACCCTTGTTCACGCGAGCAGGATAACCCTTCCACAACCAACGCATGGCATCTGGGAAAGCGAGTGTACCATACTTAATGCTGTGATTGCCTCTATTCCAATGATGGAAAGCCTCGTAACCCGCAAAATTAAAGGCAGACTCCATCAGCAGGTTATACTCAAACCATTCGCCAAAGATAGGATTCCATACGTCATACCAACCATCTTGCATATAGATTCTGAGACGTTTAGGTTCGGTTTTGCGCACAATAGCAGGATACTCGTGACCTCCACGCATAGCCACAAAAGTGCCTACGGTAGTATATACACGGGAGAAGAGATCTGGACGATTCCACGCCGCTGTGAAAGCAGCTATACCACCACTACTAGCGCCTGTGATAGCACAGTCGTTAGGATCCGTGGAGATATTGATGGCTTGACCATCTTGAGTTGTGAGTGCGCGCACTTGAGGCAAGACCTCTTGCTCAATGAACTGAGCCCAGGTGTCGTCGGTTGAGTCAAACTCCTTACAACGGTTGTAGCGAACGACATTTTTGTCCTCGTCATATACCACACCTGGATTAATGAACACACCTATGGTGATAGGCATCTCGCCACTTGCTATCAGGTTATCGAGCACAGTAGTCGCATCGTAAAGGATACCATCCATACACACCAATAGACAGGCCGGTGCGGTATCACGATATTGTTGAGGGATATATACTAGGATCTCGCGCTCAGTACCAGGATAGCGAGGGGAGTCTTTCATCATGAACTTGATGACCTCACCTTGTTGATCCTCAGCCACTTTGACCGTAGCTGGGTCATATGGAGCTGCGATATTATATGCTTGTTGCGCAAAAAGGGTGCATGATAACAATAATGCACAAATCAATCCAATGTGTTTCATGGGGATAAAATGAATTAGCTTATTTCTTTTTCTTCTTAACGGCTCTTTCTGGCGTTGCCATAGGACGTTGGGCGAGTTTCTCCATCGTCTCATCAAAAGCAGCAAAATCACACGACAACTGACCATGTGACAAGCTAGCAATATCATCTTTGAGGCGTTCCACACCAGACTCTAGTTCGCGATTCCATGTGGCGTGTTTCTGACGCATACATTGTGCGATATACACAATCATCGCTTGTTTTTTGTCTATATCTTGTTCTTCAACAGCGAGTTGCACCATATCTTGTATGATACGACCGTAGTTGCGCATACGCACGATAGTCGTTTTACGTAATCCTTGCATATTGGTTAGTTGATTATAAATCGTTATTGAACTTGTTTGGTTTTGATAAGATAGATCATCGTAGGATAGTGGTCTGCATAACCGTTTTGCCATACGCCACTCTTCACGGTACGCAATGGAGTACCCTTGTCTTTACCCTCTTGTACTGTCAAGAAATCCTTATTGAATATCTGCGATTTCCAATACACCCATTTGCCCTCTTCTAACTTGGCGTTCATCAATGGCTCGGAGATAAAAATCTGGTCAAACAAGTTCCAACTTCCTTGGTATGCCAAACTACCTATACCACGATCTAGTTTTTGCCACATGGTATTGAAGAATCCTTGCTCGCCCACCTCTTCGCGGGTTTTCTTTGCGCCCATCACTACGGCACAACTATGGTTGAAAGGATCATCATTCAAGTCACCCATCACCACAATCTTAGCACGAGGCTCTTTGAGATATATACTATCGCATACTTGTTTGCAGAGCATAGCAGCAGTGTCACGGGTAGCACGACTACTCTCCTCGCCGCCATAACGACTAGGCCAATGGTTTACGCTGATATGCAATTTGTCGCGAACGATCTTGCGATCGTCATCCAGCATATATCCCGAGATCCACAATTGCAGACGACTTTTCACCACGCCGCCATCGGCATAATGCGCGTTGAGTTCGTAGCCTTTAGTAGATACAGGTTTGAACATCGCAGGATTATACAAGAATCCCACATCCACACCACGACGATCCGGACCTTCTAGCAAGATAGGCTCGTACACACGATTGTATTTCTCCTTGAGTACACGGCACAAATCATAGAGACAACCTATATTCTCCACCTCAGACACACCCACACAAGCGGCACCACGTGGGTCTTCATCTGTACCGAGTTGAGAAATAGCATACGCCATTTTATCCAATTTTTGCTCATACTTAAAACTCGTCCACTTCATACCACCATCAGGCAAGTATTCATAGTCATTCTTACCTTCGTCATGAATGGTATCAAACAAGTTTTCCAAATTGTAAAATGCGATGCATCTTACTTGCATTTCTTGACTGGTAGCATACGTAACGACTGTTACTGTGGTCAAAAGAAGCACCAAAAGGGATTTCAAAATGGTATGTTTCATGATTTTTTAATAAATATGTTGCAAAATTACTATTTTTTTTTGGATTGTCCAAAACTTTTTTGTAATTTTGCTGCGATTTCAATAATTTATACTCAAATAATAATATTTGAGCAACAACTTTAAATACTTACATACTATGTCATCAGTTAACAAAGTTATTTTAGTAGGCAACGTAGGAGCCGATCCAGAGGTACGTTATCTAGAGCGTGGCACAGCTATTGCTAACTTCAACCTTGCTACCACAGAGCGAGGTTATACGATGCAAAACGGAACGCAAGTTCCTGATCGTACCGAGTGGCATCCTATCGTGTTGTGGCGTAATCTAGCAGAGTGGGCAGAGAAATATGTGCGCAAAGGTATGAAACTGTACGTAGAGGGTAAACTGCAAACTCGCACATGGGAAAAAGATGGACAAGTACGTCGCAAAACGGAGATTATTGCGGAGAACATCCAAGTATTGTACCGTCCTGCGGAATACCGCAATGAGACCATTGCCGAAGGCAACACTGCTGAGAGCGAGATCCCTAGCAACACTGCCATCCCAACCTTGGAGATAGAGGATATCTTTTAATACCTCTGCATGGAAATGAAAAATAGCGCCCGTTCGGCGCTATTTTTTTATATTAGACTGCGTATTTCTTCCAACTGCTGACGCACTTTCAATAGTATCTCTGCTGCTCGCTGACGCGAATCTGTTTTTTTCGTTCCCTGTTTCAACTCTGTTTTAATCGCCTCAATGCGGGTGATATGCAGATCATCACGGATAAACTTAATCTGCTTGATGAGTTCGATATCCTGCAGGGTATAAAAACGCTTACCTTTGTCGTTCTTATAAGGTCGCAACTGAGCAAACTGCTCCTCCCAGTATCGCAAAGTGGACACGGGCAACTGAGTCATTTTGCTCACTTCTGAAAGGGAATAATAGATTTTTGTAGCCATATTACCTATCCTTTATGGTGCCAATATCTTGAGCGTTTTACCGGCCCTGATCATATCGGATGTGAGTCCGTTCCACGCTTTTAGGTTTTTCACAGAAACACGGAACTTAGCCGCTATTCCTCCTAAGGTGTCACCCTCCTTGATTTTGTAATACGTCACACCATTGACCGTATATGCTCCGTTGACTGACGTCTTTTGCCACAGATCGATCTCTGTACGGCGATTATGCAGCAGTTCGTTTGCCTTATGTGCCAAGATCTGCTCCTGGTGTTCTATAAACGCACCCGCCTTATCCATTGGCAAACATATAGCATATTCCTTGTTGCCTGGCACTATGTCTCGTGCATATTGGGGATTCAACTGGCGCAGCAATGGCAGCGGGATATCCAATATTTCAGCCACTTGCAATAGGTGAAAACGTTGGCTAGTCACTATCGTATCCGTGGGCACCAACTCGCTAGTGGTCAGATTTGTTAACTCAGGAAACAACACCGAATCAGCAGGGATAGAGTCCACCACGAACAATGGCTCCTCTTTGGCAGATATACCATGGTACGCCGCAAAATTCATCGAATACACTGCCGCGATATACAATGGCAAATAGGCTCTTGTCTCTTTAGGCAAAAATGGATAGATACTCCAAAAATCGCGCTTACCACCTGCTCTGTAAATCGCTTTGTTCACATTACCCGGACCGCAGTTATAGGCCGCTATCACCAAGTTCCAGTCTTTGAACACATCATACAACGCATTCATAAACTTAGCCGCAGCATGGGTGGACTTGATAGGATCGCGTCTCTCATCCACCAGGGAGTTGATCTCCAGTCCATATTTCTTACCCGTAGCCGGCATAAACTGCCACAATCCCACCGCTCCCATATGCGAGCGAGCATTGGGATTGAGTGCCGACTCTATCACAGGTAGATACGCCAATTCGTATGGCAAATCATATTGCGATAAGATGTCTTGGAAAATAGGCATATAGTACTGCTCTTTCTGCAACAACCCTGCCACTTGTTTGGGACTATGGTACAAATAACGCAGGATATAGCGGCGTACGATTGTATTATACGGCAGCTCTACCACATATGGCAACTGCTGCAAACGCTCTATAAACACCGTATCTGGCGTCTGTTGTACAGGCTCTGCCACGATTGTATCCTCCTGCACCTCCGAGAGAGCAACCACCGGAGTTGGGATAGAATCGCATACGGGATTTTCCAGCGATATAGTATCGCCGAGAATCATTAGGAATATGAGTAGTAACGAGTTCATTATATTCTCTTTTTAGAAAGACAACGCCAATTTTAATTCCACATTTCGTTGGCATTGCATCTCATTGTAATACACTTGTGGATAGACATTTAGGGTCAAATCGGGCGAGATGTCAAAGTCAAACAACTGCGCATCCACATAGGCCTCCACCACGGTCAACGCATAGACCAACACCATCGCTGCTATAGACAGATCGCGGTAGCGACGGGTGGTGTTTTGCCAATCGGCCAAACGCTTCTGATAGGTTGACACTCCACCTAGATGCTGTATTGTGTACCCATCTGGCAGAATCGCTATATACGACTTACTCGGGTCATTGGATACAGTCGAGTTCTGGATGTCGTAGTAGATATCTCTATAGGCCTCTTTGTATGCCAAATATTGGTCGCTGGTGTACATCACTGCATACGCACATCCCATCAGTCCGCCATATACGATCGGCAGCTTCCAATAACTACGATTATAGATCTGTCCACCGCCTGGGAATATTGTTCCCAACCAAACAGCTTTGGCTGGATTGGGTTTCCAAAACAGTTTCTCTATGGCTTGTTGCTGCGCAATACTATCCGCAGTGACATTGGTCTCAACCACATTGGCTTTACTAGTAGTTGAGATGCTCAGCAGTAGAATAACTAGCCCGATAATATGTCTATAACTATACCTCAAGACAATAGTGCTACCAATTGATTGAGTTCCTCCTCATTTTTAAACGAGATGGTCAATTGAGTGGAAGATATCTTCACTTTTCTACCTAGTTTTTTCTCCAGCAACTGCTGTTGTTGCTCATACTTACTCTGTACAGTTTTAGGTGATTTGGTCACTTGCTTAGCGTTGGTCACCAGTTCCTCTACCTTGCGTACAGAGAGGTCGTTTTGGAGAATTTTCTTGTAGATATCCAACTGTTGTTCAGGCGATGGCGAGCCCAATATAGCACGCGCATGCCCCATATCTATTTTCTTCTCCTTGATACCCAGTTGAATCTCAGCAGGAAGCTTCAACAGTCTCAGATAATTGGCCACCGTAGCTCGTTTCTTACCCACTCTATCCGCCATCTTCTCTTGGGTCAGTTGATGGTCATCCATCAGTTTCTGATACGCCAGAGCAATCTCTATGGCATTTAGATCTTCGCGTTGGATATTTTCGATCAACGCCCACTCCATCACCTGTTCATCTTTAGCGGTGCGCACATACGCTGGGATGGTCTCTAGTCCCGCCATTTTGGATGCACGATAACGACGCTCACCCGCAATAATCATATAGTTATTGCTAGTGTTCTTACGCAATGTGATAGGCGATATCACACCATGCTCCTTGATAGATTGCGCTAGTTCTTCCAATGCTTCTGCATCAAAATCGTGACGAGGTTGATCAGGATTAGCATAGATATGCTCCAATGGTATCTCGCTAATGGATGATGAGCCTGCAGTAGAGACATGCGTTGTATCAATAAGGGCATCCAGTCCCCTTCCTAATCCGAGTGTTTTTTTCATGCTTTATTTCTTCTAATTAGTTCTTTGGCTAGGTTAATATAATTCTTCGCACCTTTGCTGTTCTTGTCATATTGAATCACAGACAAACCATGGCTAGGCGCTTCGCTCAATCTCACATTGCGCGCAATAACGGTATTGAATACCAAGTCTCCAAAATGACGTCTTACCTCATCGTGCACCTGTGCAGACAGACGCAAACGAGCATCATACATCGTGAGCAAGAATCCTTCAATACGCAAGGCTGGATTGAGATTGGATTTAATAATCTTAATGGTGTTCAACAATTTAGCGATACCTTCCAATGCAAAAAACTCACATTGTACTGGTATGATCACACTATCACTTGCTGTGAGTGCATTGATAGTGATCAATCCCAGAGAAGGCGAGCAGTCGATGAGGATATAGTCGTACTGATTCTTCAATGGCGATAGGATCTGCTTCATCAAGTTCTCACGATTATCTTTGTCTAGCATCTCAATCTCTGCGCCCACGAGGTTAATGTGCGAAGGGATGACATCCAGATTAGGCGTATCGGTATGGATAACTGCCGTGTGAGGATCAATATTCTCTATCAAACATTCATAGATGGTATGTTTAAGATCTTTGATCTCTATGCCCAAACCTGATGATGTATTTGCTTGAGGATCTGCATCAACCAATAGTACGCGTTTACCTTCTGCGGCCAATGCTGCAGCGAGATTGATAGAGGTGGTCGTTTTACCCACACCTCCCTTTTGGTTAGCTAATGAAATAATTGTTGACATATGTATATTTGTATTTATTTTTTACGGTTTTTAAATTCCCATAGGTATCCCACATTTACACTCAGTCCCATCGGACTAGCCAGTTTGAAATGCTGCAACTGCCCTACATCAAACAAAGCCCCTAGACTATAGTTAAACCTTGCCTCTAGTTGAAAGACACCTATCTTATTGGTTCTATAATAACAACCCAATCCAGCAGCGGCACCCCAGTCAAAACGATTTGTGATGCAGCCATGCTGCTTTGCCGTAAACTCATACGAGCCAGGATTCGTCACCTTCGTTTCCTCCCCAAAACAATATCCTATTTGTGGTCCAAAGTTCAGGAACACGCGAAACTTCTGTTTGCCCAGAGCGATATGCATCAAAAATGGCAACTCTATATAATGCAACTGCCGAGTATATATCGTTGAGGCAGCCCCTTGTGTTTCATAGACTTCCGCCCAACCTCGTTGCATATAGTTGCACTCTACTTGTAGTGCACATACCCTATGTTCTGCATAGCGGAACACCAATCCGCCATTAGGACTCAGGGGCGAATGCAATATATCCAAGGGCTCTACAGTGGGTTTGAACAGCATTGTAGAGGCTTTGACGCCACCATGCACACCCAAAAATATTTCAGGTGTACTCAATCTGTTTTGGGCTGCGATCATCTGCGTGATCACAAGCAGGAGGATCAATATGTATCCGCGGATATGGCTCACTTGCGTATAACGGTTATTTTCTTGTTTTCATAACCAGCATGCAGAGACGATGCTTGGTACTTAATGGCCGATTGTACACCCATCCAATCATTAGACAGCGCACTGGTGTCTGATGCCTGTAATAGGGAGATAAAATGCTTGGTCAAATCATATCCCAACAGGTCGTATCTAGGAGATTGAGCCGATGGTTGCGCATCAAAATACGTAGCATAAACCTCCTCGTAGGCCTCTGGCGAAACCAGTTCTTCATAAAAGACTGTGGTATAAATCTGTGGAAGCACTATTTTCTCATTCTGCCATGAGTAACGGGATAACAAGGTGATTCGATGCTCACCCACCGCTTGCAACAAATGCGGCATTACCGCTTGCAAATTGCTATATTTCTCTGTGTTGAATATCAATATATTCTCTCTATCTGCCACAAAAGCGTCTCCCATAGAATCCACCAATATCTCGCGGATGGTTGTGCTAGTGGTAGGTATGTTATATCGTTTCAGAGCAGCGTGTATCTCTTGTATACTCTTAGGTATACTCTCGCCCTCTTTGGGTTGAATCACCACACAGTTGACCGTGTCCTCACTAGTCGCCAGGTACTCTGCCAACACCTCCGCCTCTGTCTGAGCAGATGGGTTGAATTGGAACACATTAGGATTGTTGTGGGTAGGTTTGACATCCGAAATAAATGGCACCAACATCCACGTGCTGTCGCGCTCTGTGAAGTTAGCCACTTTTTGCACCTGCTGACCATATGCAGGGCCAATAATAGCATCCACATCCTGCCACACACTATCCGATAATATTTTGTCCAAACGAGCAGTTGTTTTCTCTACATCGTAAGTAAATAATTCTATGTACTGTCCCGTTTGTTGAATCTCATAGATAGCCACCAGCGCACCCGTATAGAACTCCATAAAACGCTCCATAGACGCATTTCGTTGAGTCGTATTAGCGTGCAATGGCAACATCATAGCCAGACGCAAGGTATCACCCGAACTAATCACAGTATCCACCACCGCTGCGTGTATGCTATCCTCTTGCGGCAAAACCAGAGGCATAATCTCCGCTTTTCTAGGGGAAACCTTCTTCACTTTGGGCTCAGCAGGCACTTCTTCGGTGGTAGCGATAGGCACTAGGATCGTCCCGCCATACACCAATCCCGTTTGTTGAATGCTCGGATTCGCTTTCAACAGTTGCTCCTGAGGAACATTAAATATTTTACTCACACGATACAGGCCCACACCTTTCTCGACAGTGTATATGTAATAAGGTTTCCCATTTATCGTATCGATAGGATAGTCCATCTCCTGCGCTTTGAGCGCCACAGACACCACACACAATAACAATACTACTATAGCACGCATAGGATTCATATTTAGTTTTTCACATATTTACGTTTCTTCATTACGACCATCACTCCGCCTAGCAGACCCAATATCGCCAACGGAATCACCATACTCATCACCTGCGCCTGGATTCTCATTTTTTGCGCACGTTGATCGTTGATCAATCTTAAGGTAATCTCTTTTTGGCGCAACTCCAACCAGCCCTCATTGTCTGTCAAATACAACACGGCGTTCAGCATAAAGTCACGATTGCCAAATTGCGTTTTGGTATAGCGATCATATCCCAACGGAAGCGGTTGATTCTGCTGCCACTCATTGCGTATAGCACTACCCGCTGCCACCACTATCTGTCGCGTAGGCACACTTTTCTTGCGCGTAGGAGCAGGCGCCACCATACTCTCTGGTGCACCCAAATGAGCATACAGGGAACCAAACTCACCCTCCAGACCCACCGCCACAGGGATATAGGCATACTGATACGACTGTTCATCATCCACACCCAAACTCAGGTTTATCTGAGCAGGCACCGCCGTTAGTTTGCTCGCAGAAGAAGTCGCTAGCAGCACCTCCTTGCGGATACCATCATCGCCTCCCACTATCTCTATCGCACTGACCATCGTGGCAGACAACTGCGCCACATTGCGCGTGATAGGCGATTGCTGCGAGGTGAGCAACAGCGGAGCGTAAGTCCATGGCATAGGTTGCCAATTTGGTTGTTGCGCATTGGTGGACACATCCACAGGCACAGGCAGACACTGCAGGTCTTGCACCAATCCGTGATGGATACGCACCCCGTATCGGAACAGCATATCGTTGATATCCAAATCGAGCGCCACAATGGGGGTTGTACCTTGGGATGCCAAGAAGTCGGAGGAGAATCTCACACCATTGACCACCCATAGCACACGACCACCCTGCATGATATACTGATCTAGGATATACTTATCCTCTTCCGAAAATGGCAATTGCGGGTCGGCTATGATCACAGCGGCATAATCATCCAATACGCCAGCCTCATTACCCAGACAACCGCGATCCACTTGGTAGTATTGGGCGAGCAACTGCGTCAGGTCATACACATCCCGCTCCTCTAGTTCGCCATGCCCCTCCAGGAAAACCACTTTCTCCACTTGGGTCTGCGCCAAACCACGAATAGCATCCACCAGACTATATTCCAGATTCTCAATGCTATTGTTCAAATTCTCTTCCCCACTCAAACCGCGCTGATTCTGCAGCAGGTTCACCACACGCTTCTTACCCTTGTACTCCACCAAAGCATAAGGATACACGGTAGTCTGCGCCATTTTGCCTTTGTGGGTACGCTCGTGGATTACTATGGGGTCTAACCCTTGTACCAGAGTGGCCTCCAACGGACGACTGCCTATAGGCTCTGCGGTGTACACCGAGAACTCCGATAGCAACTCGCTCGCCGCTTTTTGCAAGCGCGTAAAACCAGCATTCAACTCTCCCTCCAACAGCACCGTTACCAGCAGCTCAGAATCCAACTCTTTGAGCAGTTCTTTGGTCGGTTGAGAGATGGTATATCGTTTGTCATCGGTCATATCCCAACGACACACCAGTTGATGCACCAGTACGTTCACCAGTACCAATGCCACCAACACCAATATACCTACTCTGCCTTTCATCCAGCTAACACTCTTCTATTATTGGATAGCATTCCACACCTCTTGGTTGATCACCACAGGATATTTCTCGCGCAATTTTGCTACCCACTCTTTCTCCAAGTAGTCTTGGTAGTCGGTAGTCACCTTAGCACGCTCATCGGTGTACTCTTGTGGCGCTTTGATCACCTTACCCACGAGCAATACAATAGGATATTCCTCGCTAGGAGTGTATTCCGCACCCTTCACCTTGAAACCATATTTATCCACTGCGCCATTAGCCCCTTGTTTCCACAAGCCACGCTCCACGCGAGCATACATCACGCTGTCCACGTTCACGCGTTGGTTTAGATAACTCATCACAGAGTCTGGGTTAGCACTCTTCACGATTTGTTTTGCACTCTTAGCTGCCACCTCGTTCTTAGCATAGATCACACAACCCTTGAATCGTGGCTCGTCCCATGTGTATTGTTTTTTGTTGGCCTTGAAGTAGGCTTGCAATCCCTCTATATCTTGGTTAGCCTTGTCCCATACCTCGCGCAATGACACATCAAACAACAAGATACCATCGTGGTACTCGTTTACCAAGTTGCGCAAATCGGCATATTTCTCTTCCAAATGGGCATCGGCATATGCTCGTACCTCCTCATCGGTCATGCTCTCTGACAAACCATACTCTGCACGAGTCTTGTCAATAAAACTCTGTTGAGCAATCTGCATACGTTGATCGCGCTCCACTTGCTTAGTGATTTTGCTGCGCATGCTATCCAATGGTAGTACACCACGCTTGCCATAGAGTTTAATCACGTGGATACCATATTGAGATGGGAATGGTTTGCTCACCTCACCCACTTCCATACCGAAAGCGGTGTCCTCAAATGGGCGTACCATCGCACCACGACCAAACCAACCCAAGTCGCCACCACGAACAGCAGAACCTTTATCCTCGGAGTTCGCACGTGCCAACTCGGCAAAATCAGCACCCTCTTGGATAGCCAATTGATAGATACTATCCATCACAAGCAACGCCTCTATCTGTTTTTGCGCATTACCCTGAGGAGTCATCTTCATGATATGAGCCGCTTGTACTTCCTCATATACGCCTTCCTCTTGCACTTTAGCGATATGGAAACCATAAGGCGAACGGAATACCTCTGTCACACCACCCACTGGGGTGTTATAGACAGCATCCTCAAACACATATACATAGCGGAATGGTTGAATCCAACCTAGTTCGCCACGGTTTTTCTTAGCTGCTGGCTCCTCAGATACCTCTGCGGATACATCGCCAAAATCCTCCACCTCTTGCACAGTGATGGTCTTGCGGCCTTTTTTCACTTGCTTAGGCAGACCCTCTGTCACACGAATACGAGCCTCGTTGATGCGTTGCAATGCAGCCTCTACAGTTGCAGAATCAGCATCTTGAGGACATTGTACCACGATATGCGCAGCACGACGAGGCTTAGCGATACGATTATAACTCAATACCACTAGACTATCAATCGCTGCATTATCCTTCATATACTTAGGCGTAGCTTGCGCACGATAACCAGCCAACTCTTTCTTAAACGCTGCGGTTGTATCCACACCTTGCGCTTCCGCCTCTGCGACTTTGAGCTTGAAGTTTATAAACAAATCGAGGTACTCCTCCATTGTTTTCTTCTCAACGCTGGTCTCTTGGTTGTTCTTTTGGTAAATGTACATAAACTCGGAAACCATGATGGGTTTGCCCGCAATGGTCATCAAAACCTGATCTTCTTGTGCAAAACTACACATGCTTGCGCACAATGCTAATGCGCTAAACAAAAATTTCTTCATTTTTTGCCTTATAATTTTGTTAATACTATCATTTTTCGCCTATTTACTCAAAATAGCGCGCAAAGTTACTAAAAAATTTTGAAATACGCAAAAAAAGTTGTAATTTTGCACGATTTTAACAAATTACTACATATGACGAATATCCATACTTTTATCCAACCTGCACAACACGTTGTGCTACTCACGCACC
>JAZQSZ010000090.1:0-23750 GCA_045630365.1 Paludibacteraceae bacterium
GTTGAGTGTGAGCATTGGCAAGGAACTGTAGTCTATATGCAACTACGTACAGACGTGGATATTGATCCTAATGCGGTTGTTGAGTATCGTACGGATGTTGAAGATGAATATGATATAATGTTTAATGATAATAACCCGTCAGAGTTATGGTAACATTTCGTTTTGTGGAATATGGTGCTGATTTAGGCACGCGTCAAATAGGTGTGAAAGTGCGTGCAGACTTGTTGCCTTTGGTAAAAGGTGATGAGAAAGTTGTGTTAGATTTTACGGGAGTGGATGTTGTTACCAACTCTTTTGCAGATGAGTGTATCGCCAAATTACTTATTGAGATACCTCTGGAAGAATTAAAGCGTCGTACAACTTTTCGTGGACTAAATTCGACTGCTTCGAAGAGTGTCTTGGGTGCTCTGCAACGAAGACAAAGTGTGTTATCAGGATACTAAAATATAAAAAAATAAATATATTGGGTTCAGAGCGTAAGCGATAAATCCCCGCGCCTTTACACTTTACACTCTACACTATACACCGCTCGCTCTGCGAGCAAAAACAAGAATATTATTAACAACTTAAAATAACGCCGCTTGCCGCGTAGATATAGCAATGACAACAGAACTAACATATATCAAAACGCAGAATCTACTGGTTGATACGAGTACGATTATTGAATCTGCCAAGAACGCAGCCTACCGCTCTGTGAATGTGGTGTTAGTTAAACGTAACTGGTTATTAGGAAAACGTATTGCAGAGGAACAATTGGGAAACCAAACGCGAGAGGAGTTGTATGGCAAAAGTGTAATAGAAAATCTTGCTCAGCAACTAACAACAGAGTACGGTAGTGGATTTGATTTTAGCAGTTTGTATAAGTATGTGCGCTTCTATCAATGCTTCCCAAACATTTTGGACGCGGATAGTCCAAAATCTTTTTTGCTAACTTGGACGCACTATCGTACATTATTACAGGTGGATGATTCTGTTGCTCGAGATTGGTATGCAAACGAGGCCGCAAAAGAGGTTTGGAGTGTGAAAACATTACAGCGCAATATTTCATCGCAGTACTATTATAGAATATTACAAAGTACTCAACCTCAGCATATTGTGCAAGAGATGCATGAACTGACCAAACCATTGCAAGATAAAGATGAATTTATTAAGAATCCTGTAGTGGCAGAGTTTTTGGGATTGTCGCCTAATACTGATTTTACAGAAAGCACATTGGAGAAAGCGATTATTACCAATTTACAAAAGTTTCTCATGGAGTTGGGTAAAGGATATGCATTTGTGGCACGTCAACAGCATATTCGGACTGAGAAGGAAGATTATTATATTGATTTGGTGTTTTATAACTATATTTTGAAATGCTTTGTATTGATTGACCTTAAGACCTCTAAGGTTACGCACCAAGATGTGGGGCAAATGGATATGTATGTACGCATGTATGATGAGTTAAAGAAAGGGGTTGATGATAATCCCACAATAGGTATAGTCTTATGTGCTGATACAGATGATGATATCGCACGCTATTCGGTGCTAAAGGGTAATGAACAATTATATGCATCTAAATATAAACTCTATTTGCCGACTCCTGAAGAGTTGCGACATGAAATAGAAAAACAAAAAGAGATATATCAATTACAACGAGAATAACAGAATTTGAGTGTAACGAAAAGTGCCCCCGCCTTTACACCTTACACTCTACACTATACACCGCTCGCTCTGCGAGCATAAACAAGAATATTAAAAACAAAGCTTATATATGAAACCAACTTTCGTACATAGCAACTCTGTATTAAAAGACGATGCTTACCAACAGTGGTTTGGTGAGTTAAAGAGTCGTTTTCGTAATCATCAGGTGAAGGCTGCTGTGCATGTAAATATTGAGATGTTGGAGTTCTACTGGAGTTTAGGTAGAGATTTGGTTCAAATGAAGGCAGAGACCCAATGGGGAACTGGTGTGGTGGAACAACTGAGCCTTGATTTGAAGGATGCATTTCCTGGAATGAAAGGCTTTTCAACGACCAATATTTGGTACTCTAAAAAGTGGTATTTGTTTTATAATGAGGAACTTATAAAACTCCAACAAGTTGTTGGAGAAATTCCAATGCCGAAGGAGTTCGGTACTGTACCATGGGGACAGCATATCTTGATAATCACTAAATGTCAATCGGTTGATGAAGCAATGTTCTATGTCAATAAGGTGATCGAAGAAGGGTGGAGCCGCAGACGTTTAGAGGACGAACTAGCAAATAACCTATATACACGACGTGGGAAGGCTATTACCAATTTTTCAAATGCATTAACATTGCCGCAAAGTACGCTAGCTACGGAGATGTTGAAAGATCCTTATACTTTTGATTTTTTGACGCTTACACAGGGATATAATGAGAAGCAATTAGAGAATGCATTAACTCATAACATTACTCGTTTCTTATTGGAATTAGGTAGTGGTTTTGCCTATGTTGGACGCCAGATGGAATTGCGAATGCCTAATGGTCAGTCCTATTTCCCTGATATGGTCTTTTACCATATTAAGATGCGTTGTTATGTAGTAGTAGAACTAAAGGTGGTGGAATTTATGCCAGAGTTTGCAGGTAAGTTGAATTTTTATGTGTCCGCTGCAGATCATCTGTTGCGTTCTGAGGATGACAATCCTACGATAGGTCTGCTTATATGTCGTTCGAAGGACGAAACAATTGTACAATGGTCTCTAGAGGAAATCAATAGACCTATAGGGGTTGCTTCATATCAATTACAAGAAGTCGTTGATGAAACATTAAGGATGAAATTAGAAAACTAAATAAAACAAGGATATTATTAACAACCAAAAATATCGTGCCCAAAAGGTACAAACAACGCTTATGAAAGCAGAAGATATTTTAATGTTATTCGAGCGCTTTGAACAAGCTGCAACTACGATTAATGATGTGGAGTGCTGGAGTGCTCGTAGTCTTTGTGCTGTGCTCGGATATGCAGACTGGCGTAATTTTGTCAAAGCAATAGATAAGGCAAAAGAGTCGTGTGTTACAGCGGGAGAACTTGAGTTGGACCATTTCGTTGGCGCCACCAAAATGGTCGAGATAGGTAGCAATACTACTCGTTCAGTAGAGGATATTCTCCTCACACGCTATGCTTGTTATTTGATTGCACAAAATGGTGATCCTCGTAAACCAGAGATTGCTTTTGCTCAGAATTATTTTGCTGTTCAAACACGTCGTGCTGAGTTGGTTCAGCAGCGTATTTTGGATTACGAACGTGTGGTTGCACGAAAGAAACTACGTGAAACCGAGAGTCGCTTATCTAAGGTTGTTTATGAGCATGGTGTGGATGATAAGGGATTTGCGATTATGCGCTCAAAAGGTGATGCTGCATTGTTTGGAATGGCGACAAAAGACTTGAAAGCGAAGTTTGGTATAGAAAAGCAAAGTAAGCCATTGGCGGATGTTCTTCCTACTATTGGTATAAAAGCAAAAGACTTGGCGGCAGAGATGACAAGCACCAATGTTGAGGCAAAGAATATCCATGGATTAAATCCAATAACAAATGAGCATATTGACAATAATATTGCAGTTCGAGAGATGCTCCGAAGCCGTGGAATTGAACCTTCGCAGTTGCAACCTGCAGAAGATGTGAATAAAGTAGAAAGACGATTGTTGTCAGAAGAGAAGAAAACATTGCCAAAGAAAAAATAGACAACACCCCGCCCTCGGGCGAACAACATAGAAAACTTTGAGTGTAACGAAAAGTGTCCCCGTGCCTTTACACTTGACACTTTACACTTTACACCTTACACTAAAATAAATAACAGAATATAACAACAAAACATACGCTTTAGCCACTATTCGTGAGCGTAGCAAACCATTAACGCAACGCCACTTTCGCGACAAAGTCGCCACCAACGTGTAGCGCAGCGTAACAAAAAAGAATATTAACAATAAAAAATAAAAATATGAAAAAATTATTATCAATTATTATTGGTGTCGTCCTAGGAATTAGTATCGTAAGGGCTGCTGATGATGAGGTTAAAATTACAGTTAAAGTATTTCCCGAAGGTTATGGTACGGCTACTGTATGTGGACATGATTATGGAACTGATTGGAAAGGTTACCCTACAGAAACTAGAACAGATAATCAAACATACTCGACGAGTGAATCTGCGTGGAGTGATACTAAACATGGTGCATTAGCAGATTTGAAGGCTGAGGATACAAAGTCAGGATATACATTTTCGCATTGGGAGGGACCTGATAGTTATACGTATACTTATCAAGTGAATGTTGGAAACTGGTGGGATCCTGTGTATGAGACAAGAACAGGTAATCAATCAATTACTTATAACGATAAATCAGATCCTAATACCCGTGTAAACTTTGGGCATACTGGGTATGGTGTGGCTACTTCTATAAATATTACTGCCAACTTCCGCCGTTATTACCTTGCAACTCTTTATGGGTATAATGTAGAAAAGGATCAATTTGAAACGACACCTTTAGGTAATGTACCCGAAAAATCTGCAGTCTATACAGACATGTTAGAAATCAATGTTTCTAACTTTGAGAAATTGTACAAACTCTCATTCAATCATCCTATTGGTAATATAGATGATATCGTTCCCTCTTCTGAAAAATTTATTGTTGACATAAAAACAATCGGTAAAGACACCGTGATGGAGGTGAAGAATAAAGGCGCTATTGATGGGCAAGTTTCTGATGCGATTAAGTTATATGTTAAGAATGAATGGAATAAGGATAAAACGGTGAATGGTATTATAGCTACGCTTAATTTTACTGTTACTAATGAACCTATCTACGTAACCCTAAATCCTGCTGAGGATTTGACAGGTAGGTACACTTATACACAAAACACAACGGGTCAGGATGAGTTTTCTGTAACTACATCGGCTGTAGTGAAACAGATGATAACTGCTACCGACTACTCTTTTACATTTAACCCTACACCCGAAGATCCTTCGAAATATCAATTTGAGAAATGGGTAATCAAGGACAAAGAAGGTAATGTTGTTGAAGAACGTATTGAACCGAACTTGTCTTATACTTTCCAAGCAGGGCAATCTATCACACCTGTGTTTACTACTTTTGACCGTGCAGTCTTTATTGTAAAAAGCGAACCTGCTATCCAATATACCGATTTGCAACAAGCTTTAGACCGCGCTGCGGCATTAACAACTACCACAGGAAAAAATCAAACAGTTGTTGTTACTGTAGACGCGGAGGGTAAGCGCAAAGGTGGACGATTGGTGCAGGGCACATATACGATTACTAATGGCGTAACTTTCCTCATACCAGGTGAAAAGTCATACGAGGAGATGAAAGGTGACTTAAAAGATAGTCATTTCCAAGAAGAGGGTAGCGATCATAATGCATTCTGTACATTGTCTGTTGATGATGATACGGAGATTATAGTCAAGAATGGTGGTAGCATTTCTCTTTATGCCAAGTTAGTAAGAACAACTACATATACCAATGGATATATCACTTTCAATTATGGACATATGATTCTTGGTAGAAATTGCCAAATTAACGTAGAAAACGGAGGACAACTTCACGCCTTCGGATTTATTACAGGTGATCCAAGTAGTCATGTGACAATGGAGTCGGGTAGTCTTATTTACGAACCATTCACGATGACCGACTGGCGTGGCGGTTCTGAAACATCTAGTAAGTGGGTATTAAGTAATGCAGGTAAGAATGCTCGGGTATTCCCTATTGGACAGTATTATGTACAGTCAGTAGAGGTACCATTGACGTTTAAAGCTGGTGCTAGAGAAAAATTGTCGTGCTCTGTGGATGCGGGTGTTACAGCGACCGTAAATATGGATTACATATCTAATTATTCGGATACCGAAGGTCTTTTTGGATTAGGTGAAGGCACTTCACTTACTCGAACGTATAATCCATCTACTGATCGAGTAAAGTATGCATTCAATGGTACTGGCACTTCTTCAAAAGTGAAATTAGGGTGTATGAACTTAAAATTAAGGGTTGCTATCTTTAATGTTGATGTTAACTCAAAAGACTTTGTCATGCCTATTCAAAATAACATTGATATAGATGTTAAGAACACTACCATTGATGTTAAGTATGATTTGGCTTGTTTGCCTGCTTCTACTATGCGTGTGCATGATGATGCAATTATTAATGTAGAAAGTAATGTGTATATTTTCGACCGCGGAGCGAGAAGATTTGCTAAGGATGCAAATGATGCTGTAGGTTCTGGTTATTGGATGAGTCAGAACAAAGTCATCGTTCCTCTGTCAACGAAGGCTCGTCCTGGTGGTATCCAATACGGACATACGAATGCTGCAGGTAAATTCACAGCAGGACGAACAGAAGAAGATCTCGTAGATGCAAGTTGGATTATCAATGGTGATATGAATATCCACGGAGCACTCTATACCGTATGCGGTAAATTTGCAGAGGCGGACAGCAAAGACCCAGAAGCGCAAGGTGGAGCAGATATATCTTCGGAAGGTAGTGGTAAAATCAATGTGTATAATATAGGAACTAAAGCCACTATCAATCAATGGGATCAAGCCAATGCTGTTGGTGCGGTCACGATACCTATTACCGAATATTTATTATTGCATAATGATTTGTTGAAAGGTGCAACTGCTGCATACACCCCCGTCAAGAATGAAAATAATCAAAATTTATCTTCTAATCCGCTATCGTACACATACTATCAACACGATGGTACGTGGCGTTTGCCAATAGCGGGTATAACGGGTATTAAACTATATGATGCTGAAGACCACGAAATAACTAATTTCTATGTCACTTTGCCTAATGACAATGTGACTGGCTATTTGTTGGCTACATTAGAGCCTATGCCTAATATTGAGTATGACGTGAATGATTTTGATATACAACTATCTGCGGGTAATATTGCTATTGTTAATGATGATAACAATAAACCTGCCATTGTTAATGATGGAAAACAACTCAAAATCCCTGTTGTCTATACCCCAAAGAATATTCATGGCGAACATCCTCAAACATTGACTATAACCAATACTTCAAATGCTGGTTTTGTTTGTAATTTGGAGGAAACACTATTGGCTATTGAGGATTATAATCCAATCTTCGAGGCTCCTACGACTATGAATATCTATGGACGTGTTAGCGAACCTAATCCTGCTACATTGCTCATCAAACCTGCTGACAAAAACATTACGACCCTTTCTGAGGTCAATCCCAATATGGTTTGGACATATGAAATAACGAGTACTAATGATGATAAAGAACAATTTGATTTTAAATTTGGTGAGGGTGCTGGTAATAAACTTGCTGGCGCTCAAGTAATCTTTACACCAAATAGCGTTGGAGAAAAGAAAGCCAAACTTATACTTACTGCTACATATAAAGATGCTGATAATCCCCAAAATGTACTTACGAAGGTACACAACGTGGAATTAGTAGGTAATGGTTTGATAATTGATAATACTATGGAATTTAACAATGTAGGAACAATTACCACCAGTACTACCAATGCCTTCAACCTGCTTTGTAATGTTAACTCCACTGGAACTTTGCATTTCTATATCGTAGATGGAGCAACTGAAACTGTGGTGCCTTTCGATGCTACATATACTACACATACAAGCAATGATATTATTGATATTCAATATATCACCATTGGTGACAAAGGCAATTATTTGATTACTCCTAAACGTAAGATTGGACAAGTAACCGTTAAAGTATCACAAGAAGGCACAACTAGCCATTCATCTAAAGAAATCACTACCACTATCATCGTAGTGGGTGATCCAAAACCATTGGAGGGTCAGGTCTGCTTAGATGAAAATACTTTCCCAACACTCACAGAGGATCTTGATTTCGTTGAATATGATGCTACATCAGACCAATTGAAATTTGTAGGAGATGGATCAAGTTCTACATGGACTGCTCAGTTCGCGTCTGCTCCAGGTGTCCTTACCTTTACTCCTCATGGCGATGGTTATTGGGCTGTTCAAGAATCTATGGATGGAGTAAATTGGTCTGAAATTATATGGTGGACTCAATTGCCAGCTAATAAAGAAGTGTATGTGACATTATCTCCACGAACAAGAAAAGTCAAGATTTCTTATAGAAAAATTAATGAGATAGGTTCAATCACTAGTCTATGTATTTCTCCATTCTCTGTATATGCAGAAACGACTAAGTCGTATGTGCCAGTAAAAGATGGTTCAATTCTTCCTACATCTATCGTCTTTACACATGCGACACCAAATGTGGAAGTTCGCATCACACCAAAGAATGCTGCTCAACTTGACCTCACAAACCTTTCGGAACCTACATTATCGACATCTACTTCCGGCAACTTAGGTGGTGTGCTCAATACATTCTATCAAACAACTGTTACTTTGAGTGGTGGTGCAAATATCCCAGAGTTAAACGATGCTTTCACACTCATTGCTAAGCATGGAACTGAAGAAGCAGAAGTAACATTGGCTACATATGCTTTCCCTAAACCATTGCCAATGAAATCTAATACTTGGGTTTCTGATGATGCAAAGAATAACATCAATGGCTATGATGAAGCAGAATATTATAACCACTATATGGTTTCATCAAAGAATGTAAAATGGGATGCGAATCCCGAGCGCAGAAATTTAGTATTCCTCAATCCTGGTAGTAAATCAGGCGATCAAGCACTACGTCAAGTTGTGTTTGGCTATAAGGGTCTGCCAGATGAGTTGCGTTTCGAATCTGCTGCTACTGGCTGGAAGATAGAGCAAAGTAGTGATGGAACTTCATCTTCATGGGTGGATCTTAATGCACAAGCTATCACTCCTACAGATGGTGTATATAAGATACCACTCACGAATGACCCACAGTATGTGCGTATTACATATAATAATGCTGATAATAAAAACGAGGTGTCACTCAACAACCTTATCATTGAGGGCTTCCCAAGTGCAGTACCTACATCAACGGAAGTGGTCATTACCAAAACAGATGATCAAGATACGCCGCCGTTGGAGACCTTTACTATCCATGTGCGTAACCTACCAAGTATGCAGATTCAGTTGGATAGAACAGATGTATTCGAACTCTACGACCAAAATGGTACACTCATTAATGATGGTACCCCACTTACAAGTGAATATTTAGCATTGAACAAAAAAGGTGATATCACTATTACAGCCAAATGGACTGGATATACTACTAGTATGCTGGATGAGGGATTTGTTAAAATCCTCAATCCAAGCCAAGATAATGCAGAGATGGCTACTATACGTCTTGTAGGTAAGAAGAGTGGAATTACAGCATCTGTTACCAATACAGGTATCTGGACGGGTGTGCCTGATGGAAATCAAAATGGTACCACCAAAGATACATATACTTTGAAAGATAGTAAGAATATTTTCGAGCCCTACACTTATCATGAAGTGAACCTTGCTAATACCTTTGATGAGAATCAAAAACCATTGTTTGACTATCTTATCATCTTTGGTGAGACAACCACGACGGACAATAATACCGATATCCTTCAACCTACCGCTGAGATAGGTAGCAACGCAAAAACTCCTTATTATATATATAAGAGAGATGTTGATAAGAAAAGTTATGAGTTCGTAAACGCAATAGCTAATGCAAATAGTGCAGAAAAAGGCGTTGATGGAACAGTGATAGTCCAAGATATAATTGGTGATAATAAGACATCATATATCGATGTGCAGGGTAAAAAAATCAGCGTATATATTACAGGTTTCTGTCCTTATGCTACGACTGGTTATACCAAGAACGAGGAAGGTGTGTTCCTCTTCCGCGGAAAACACGGCGACAAACTGGATGTCTATCTAGATAACTGTCATATCTATAGTCGTAACAAATCGGAGAAAGGTACTAGTTTCTATGGTGAAAAAGAAGGCGGTGAGACTTATTCCGAAGGATATGCTCGTGGTTCGGGTGGCGTTCTAGTGTTTGAAAACATGGATGCTCAAGAACAACTAGATCTATTTGACCCATTCGAAGTAAATATCCATACTAGAGGAAATAACTTACTCAATAGTAACTATGGTTGTTTCTTTGGATTGCAAATAGGTAATTCTATAGCAATGAAGGCTTACCAAGTGTCTTCGCCAATTCAGGTGCATATGTTCAGCGATAATCATGTGAACAAAACCGAAACAACCCTCAATTTTGATGATATTTGGCCTACAGGGGAGCAAACCAACGGATACCTTGCTCTCAAAAAACAAGCCAATAATGCTCCTTCTATCGATATGGGTAACAAATATACCGAGGTGAATTTCAATGGAGGACGAATAAAACTTCAAAACTCACAAATCGTTAGTGGTACATACAAGACTACACTTGCTATTTCATATCGTGCAGGATTCTTCGGTGCAGAAGAAGCGGGCATCAAACTCTGTCATGGTATCGGTACAGATGCTGTGGACGGAGTAGTATACTTTAACGATGGTACAGTGACTGTAGAACGTATGAAGGTAGCAGAGGAACATCGCCAATATTATCTTATGGATCTTAATGATGATGGAACAGAATCAGAATATACCACTTGCTTGCGTACTCCTAAAAATACCTTTATCAAGGGTGGTTCTATCTGTCGCGTGCGTGCTTGCCAAAGTGTGACTTCTAAGGGTGGTGGACCTAAAGAAGATGTGGATCAACGACTCTTAGGACAATATGTATATAATGTCATTGAGAAGGGTGGAACACCCAAAGCAAATGGTACATATACCATCTCTGTCTTCCCAAGTAATATTACCGATCTTGGTCCATATAACTATGGTTTGAATAGTATTACACCAGATGAAAATGGAAACTGCTATTTCTGGATTCCAGACGGATATGGTGGCGTAACAGCAGAGAAAGATGTCTATATGGCTACTTGGAAAGCATGTATGACCAAAATTGGTGCTGGTATTCCTGACGTAGCTGAAGGCGAAGTAGGAGGAGATATAAGAATCAACGAAGATGAAGAAGTGCAGAATTTCCTCTATTGCCAATTAGATAAGAATATCCATGATGTTATCAGTGCAGTTGATGACAAGGGGGCATATACGTATGAAGCTCCTATTGAGGTGCCTTCTGTTGCACAAAGTTACTTCAATAGCAAATATACTAAATGGGCACCTAACAAAGTGGGTGAGCAACTACAACATCAAGTGTTAAGTGAGAAGTCATACACTATCGCTAATCGCGTTTACTATATCACTACAGCTACTGCTGATGTTTGGAAGACATTTACTGCTCCGTTCGATGTGGCAAATATCTATGTCGTTGAAACGTTCAAGGAGGATATGCTAGAGAAGATGAACTCACGTTCGGAAATCTTGAAGGTTCAGGCACAACATAATGCAGACTTTGCTGCTTTCTTTGGTGTGGCTATGGCCATGGGTACAACCGCGAATTTTGAAGGCATTTACAATTCTTATATTGAATGGGCTAAAATTCAAGATAAAGCATTGAACCTATGGAATGGAAGAGATAAATATACTCTCCGTGGCATGCAAAAGTTGACCCCTTATTTTGGTAACAACTGGCGTGATGCAAACTTCTATCTCAACGAGAATAAGGCTAATTGGAATGTGACTGAAGGTGTTGATGAAGATGGAGAACTAACATATTCATTTAACGTTCAGTGGAAGTTTTTGAATCAAGCAGATACGGTAGGTGGTACTCTTCTACACAAAGGACAAACTTATTCACTGATGTTCCCATATTGTCCGGGATGTGATGCAATGCTAGAAGACCGAACATCTTGGGATTATTGGTCTGGAAAATTCCTCATCTTTGAGAGTACTGCTGCACCACAAACTATCAATGGTCGTGACTTTTTAAATGAAAATATTGAAGGAAATGTATTTAGTCAAACTTGTGGTGACAATCAAGTTATTGTTTCTGGAAATAGTACGTTTGCAAAATTAGAAACGACTCGCGAAAATATACATGTATATGACGATGGAATAGATAGTGAGGGTAAGGGTGCCTATAACAATGAGAGTTTTGTTATGAAAGAAAATGCTTATGATTTAGCAACCATTCAACCTACTACTGCATTCCTTTATGGTTACGTTCCTGCTAACCAGTTTGGTATGCCAGCTAAGAGGGTGACACGCGATGGTAGAATTATTTACGGAGAAAGTGGAGACAATAATGACCCTAACAACGGTACAACTACTGGATCCCATACTCCTACAATCGGCGGAGGAAATAGTCTATTCGTTACAGGCATTGCAGGTGGCATCAATATCGCAGTAGCTGCACCACAAATGGTACAAGTTGTATCTGCGACAGGTAATACCCTCTACAATGGTTATGTCACAGACAATGTCAACGTTCCTCTCCCTATCAATGGCATTTACGTCATCAAGGGTGAAACCGAAGTTCAAAAGATATTCTACTAAAATGTGCTTTCCATACAATCACCAGACCTCCCTTCCCGAGGTCTGGTGATTGCTATAGATTATGAAATCTTCCTATAAATCCTCAATTCATAACTCAACCTAGCGAACCAACCGCACATGTTACCGCACATGTTACCGCACATGTGAAAAACTTGTTACTTGTTTTAGAGGGTGAAATGAGCAGGAATGAATTGTTGTGCAAGTTAGGGCTAAAAACATCGCCAAAATTTTATAAAAATAGGGATTTATATACTTGTTGACACTTACTGTCATTATCAGTTTTGTTTTGCTCTCCAAATGCGGCATAGCTGCATTTCATTAGAGCAAAAACAAAAAGATGGTTCTTTGATTTTTATTTATTTTTGTAGCCATCTTCGATGGCGTATTTTTGTTCCTAAACTAAATTTTGCCTAATTTTCTATAATTTTTTACAATTTTTGGATAGAAAGAAATTGACGAAAATTGTCTTTTAATATAAAATCAGTGTCATCTCGTATATAGTTCCCTAAAAATATATCTTAAACCTTCGTTAGATCTTGGATTAATAGAACTAACTATTCCTGACAAATCTCGAAGTGCGAATCAGAAATATCGTCTTACAAAGAAAGGCTTGCAGATGAAAGCTACACTTGGTTAGTTTCGTAGTAAATTTCCTGATGATTTTGGTGGTGATAAATCCATTGTTGTTAAAAGAAAATAGTCTAAGTTGTCTTTCTAAATTGATTTTAATTGTCTTTTTATATAATTGTTTTGTTTTGCTCCCCTGTCAACGAGTTGCCCCATTTGATCTTCGAAATTTTGTATAATTTTTGGACTAATTTTGTATAATTTTTGTTATAAAATAATTGTCTTCCTTGTTGATTTTAATTGTCCCTATTGTTGTTACGCAAAAGTGACCTTTGATATATTGAAATTACCGCATGAAATAGTGCAATTTACACTTTTTAGTCGCAGTTTTTGTAGTGGCACTACACTTTTTAGTCGCAGTTTATGTATTAACTCTACACTTTTTAGTCGCAGTTTTTGTAGTGACTCTACATTTTTTAGTCGCAGTTTTGTGTAAAAAAGTTAGAAATCCTTGTGAGATTCAAAAAAAAATAGTACCTTTGCAGCGTGAAACTTATTTATTTACAGGGTTATGATACGATACGCTATTGATCAATTGAAAGTATGGGCGCATCAACCTAACCGTAAACCTCTTGTCTTGCAAGGAGCAAGACAGGTAGGAAAGACGTGGTTGATGAAACAATTTGCGGCGGAATGTTTTGAACATTCGGTGTATGTCAACTTTGAAAACAATCAATTGTTGGAACATTTGTTTGAAAAAGATTTTGACATGGAACGCATATTAATGGAATTGCAAATAGCCACACATTCCACAATTACTCCCAATACTTTATTGCTTTTTGATGAATTGCAGGAAGTGAAACGTGGTGTAACAGCGCTAAAATATTTTCAAGAATTACTTCCAGAGCAGCCAATCATAGCTGCGGGATCGCTATTAGGAATAGCTATGCATCGTGATGATAGTTTTCCTGTTGGCAAGGTGGACTTCTTAACTCTCTATCCGATGTCTTTTTTTGAGTTTGCTGAGGCTATGGGTGAACAATTATTAGTAAAGCAACTGCAAGATCAAAGGTGGGAGATAATTAATAAGTATGCATCTCGTTTAGAAACATTGCTCCGTCAATATTTCTATGTGGGCGGTATGCCAGAGGTCGTCAGTGCTTTTGTTCAGAATAAAGATTTTGTACAGGTACGAATGATTCAGCAAGCAATACTGGATAGTTATGATCATGATTTTTCGAAGCATGCTCCTGTTCGTGAAGTGCCTCGCATACGAATGATTTGGCGTAGTGTAAGTGGACAATTATCTAAGGAGAATAAGAAATTTATTTATGGTTTTCTTAAGCAAGGTGCAAGGGCAAAAGATTTTGAGTTAGCACTGTCGTGGTTGCAAGATGCTGGACTCATTTATAAAGTACATCGTACAAAAGCAGCTCGTTTGCCGCTTTCTGCGTATGAAGATTTTTCTGCATTCAAGGTGTTTCTGCTTGATGTGGGTTTGTTGGGTGCTTTGTCGGGTGTAGAACCACAGATGATGTTAGAAGAAAATGAATTATTCAAGGAGTTTAAAGGAGCTTTGACTGAGCAATATGTCATGCAGCAGTTGCGTACTAATCGACAGAATATGATTTATTATTGGTCTCAAGATAATTCTCAGGGTGAGATTGATTTTCTTGTTCAGCAAGGTGTTCGGATTCATCCTATAGAAGTGAAGGCAGAAGAGAATTTACAGTCCAAGAGCTTAAGGTGGTTTGTTGAGAATAATACAGGTCTGCGTGGTGTACGTTTCTCAATGTCAGGATATAGAGATCAGGATTGGTTGACCAACTATCCGTTGTATTCAGTAGAAGCTATAATGTAGTTAGTAGCAGAGTAGATAACAATGTCATAGCCGTAATTCAAAGGGTATTTAGGTACTACAAAATACTACAATTTTGATAGTGATTAAGGAAATTTTTGTATAATTTTTGGCTTAATTTTCTATAATTTTTGTTCCAAATTCTCGAGTAGGAGGTGTTCGTTAATATCTCGTAGTTCTAAATAAAATGCTACAATATTTTCAAATAATTTGCGTAATTCAATAATTTTTAGTACCTTTGTAGCAAAATACACGAAAATTTTAAAAAAGTATATATATGAATCTACAACGCTTTTTAGTGGCATTTAGTCTGTTTGTGTTTGCCACCACACTTTTTGCACAACCATCAGAGGCTTGTGCACGTATTCAAGAGGAAAAAGGATACCCCTCTTACTATTGTGATTGCAAAGAAGGATACACTGACTTTGTACTACCTATAGACACCATGGTCAAAGGTGAGGCTATCTGGTACAAAGGGTGGGTTAGTGACCTCTATGATGGTCTCTCTGCGTATTTGCACTCTGATTGTGATCTCAATTTTGAGGTCTATATTAGTTGTAGTGCCAAAACTCCAAAGTACCAAGCCCTCTTTGAGCAAAACAAAGCCAATGCCATTGACGGCGAATCTATCAAACGCAAACTGCAAGAAAACAATGTAGCCGATATTGATATGGCTTTCTATATCCGCATATCTCCTATCGCAGGAGAAGGTGGTCGCCTTATCATGCGCAAAGAAAGCGATGGTATGCCATCTACATGCGACGATCCGCTCTATATGCTACCTGGTATGTCACTCTATAGCACGCAGTCCAATGATGTCTATATTGTTGACCCAACTGAACTATACGAGTTAACAGATATCATCCTACAGTGGGAACCTGATGTGGTATCATCTTGCCAATTGCAAGTAACTAGCGGCACTTGTGATGGACCTATTGTTGCTCAAACCACTCTCCAAACGGATGATATCTATATCATACCTGCTGCGCAAATCCGTCAAGCACTCAACAATAACCAAATACTTTACCTCCATTTCTCGCATGACGCTAACAAACCTGGTATGGTGCATTGTCTAGCTCCTGAGTACGAGGAGAATTATATTGACACCCTCCTCTGTCAAGGTATGGGACTCGCCGTCCATGATACCCTGCTGACCGAAGCAACCGTCTATACAATTGATACTACCCATCAATATGACAATGTTTATCTAATCAACTACTACGATCTCTCATTCTATGAACCAGATCTCCAAAACGACACATTGGCATTCAAATATACACAATCGCCTTACCTCTACCGCGGACAGCATACCATCAACAAACCAGGTAACTATGACCTAACTATCCATAATCCTGGACAATGTGATGAGCACTATCAACTATATGTCTACCATGACATAGATACTGTGCTCCAAACCGTAGATACTTTCCTCTGCTATGGCGCTGCATTTGAGTACAAAGACAAAATATACAAAACCGATTTCTCTATCAAAGAGTCGTCTTGGAAGAATCAAGACAGCTTGATGGTCGATGTACTCAACCTCTATTTCGCAACCACTCCTGATATCATATACGATACGATAAATGTCGGTGAACGTAAATATGGTAGATACTTCAACACCGAAGGTGATTTCTCATTTACTTATACCAATGCTACTACCCGTTGTGTAGATTCCATCATCCTACACGTACAACCTAATCTAGGTGGCGTGAACTATACCTACGACTATATTGATGTAGAACGCTGTCAGGGACTAGTATATGACCACTACGGAGATCTATATACATCTTCTGTAGTTATTCGCGATTCAATCTGGTTTTCTGAGTCTGAGTGTTTAATAGAAGTAACCACCATTACTTTCATCCCACCTACACCATATTATGACACCATCTCAATTAAATCTACGGCTCTGCCATATATCTACCATGGACAAAAAATAAACGAGTTCGGTACGCATGATATCACTATTCATGTAGAGGAAGAGTGCGATGAACGCTATATCCTAACCCTCGTTCACAACATCGATACGATCTATCAGTCCATTGATACGACCCTTTGCCAGGGTACACCTTTTCTACATGATGGAGTAGAGTACACCCAACCTGTCACCTTGGTTGATACTCAATGGAGAGATGATGATACATATGTAATAACCACCATCAATGTGGCCTTTATCGCACCTACATATACATATGAGTCTATTCGAGCATGCCACTCCTATCAATGGCAAGGAGATACATACACCACTAGTGGTCAATATACCTATCACACCACTACACTATGTGGATGTGATAGCATAGTCACTCTAGACCTAACTATCTTACCAGAGCCAGTGATAGAGCATGATACTATCGTTCTATGTACATCTGAGCTTCCATATCTCTGGTATGGTCAGTCCCTAGCTCAGACTGGTGCTTTTGTTCATTCTGAAACGTATCCAGAAGGTTGTGATAGCGTACTATATAATCTCTATCTAGATACCTACAATCAGACACTACCAGAGGAACTCACTCAACCTGTAGTTGCGCAAGGACGTCCAGTAGATACTTCTATTCCTACCGAGGAGATTATGACCTTTATCGCAGCGGATCAATGGTATGCTCCTCATGCATTAGTAACATGGTTGATATACAATAACCAGACATGGGAGACCTTGACAGATAGTCCGTTAGATAATAATGTATCAGAGGTAAAAATCAAGTATATGGTACAATCTGATTGTGGTATCGTAGAATCAGAAGAGATGATTTATTACTTTACTACAACGGGACTTGACAACGGTTCCGCTGGCGCTTCTTACGTGAGAAAAATCTTCCAACAAAATCAGATCTACATCCTACGAGATGGCCATGTTTATACCACTCTCGGTACTCGTGTAAAATAATTAATTTTTATCATTACTGTCCCATTAAAATTAAAAAATATTTTGTTAAATTATAGGTAATAAATCGTTTATAGTGATTTTTTTGAGCGAATCGATTCATTTTACGATTTACTTATAGTAGGATAATTTTGGTTAATTTATTACAATATACTACAATTTTGGGAGTGACAAATCCTATTTTCGCTAATTTTTGGTCTAATTTTGAACAATTTTTGTTTTTAATAAATGTTCCCTGTCTTTTTTAGTGGACAGTAGTGAATTTTATATAAATAATCACAACACGATGGCATAGTTTATGCTATCGTGTTGTGTGTTTTAACCCAAATCGGTCTTAGGTTTAAGGGGCTGTTTTGGGGAATATTTTGGGGACTGTTAAAAAAATGAAACGACCAAATTTATTCTCATTAAAACTTTTAAATATAGAAAAAAACAATATAATATTAAAAAAAAGTTCAAAATTCTTGTGTATATGCAATATTTTTTATAACTTTGCGGGTCATTTATACTATATATATACGCACGCACGCGTAAGTAGTTGTAAATAAAACATATAAAGGCAAAAATAATATTAACAATAAATTTTTATTAAAATGCGTAGATTTTTACTTTCAATCCTTGCCACAATGATGACCATCTCTATGATGGCTGTCGGTGCTGGTACAGGAAAGGACAAACCCAACGCGATCGATTTTCAGTGGTCAGCCTATCAAGATCATAAGGCGGGTACTACTCTATGGTATCGCGTTGACTTGGATTCTATCTCTGGTATGGTAGATCCAACCTTGGCGCTTTATCTGACCAACAACTCAGACAATGCGTCTAAAGTAACTGTTGATGTATCTGCTACGATTACTATCTCCACACCCCTGTTTAGCTACAGCCTGGATACAGCAGTCGTAAAAGGTGAGTCTTACACTATTGCTGCTCGTGACTACAAACTCATGAGCCAAAATGTGAAGTCACTCATTGAGATGAATGTAAGGTATCTTTACCTCAAGCTTCACTCTGAGCAAGACATCAAACTCTCTGCTAAAAAGTATGAGACTAGCGACATCAAAGATTATGCTTGCGAAAAAGCAGTGTCTTTTGATTGGAGCGGAGAGACTGTTAAAGCAGACTCTATTTGGTATCTCATGGATTTGACAGAGATCAAAGAGCAAAACAAGAAACTCAATTTTGTGGTGACCAATATCGGTACCGCAGATGCCAAAGTTAAGTTTGACCTCAGTCTCGATTGTCCTGCTTCTAAAGTTATCTCTTACGAATGGGATATTCCTGTTGGCGAAGAGATGAGCGAGGAGTTGGGTAAGTTTTTTATCAAAAATCTAGATGGTGACCATGTGTACCTCAAACTTTTGACCAACCAACAGCTCAGCTTGAAGGCAGAGGAAGTAGTAATTGAGGTCATACCTGAGGATAAACGCGAAAAGTGGGATGACAATCTTACCCTTGCGCTTGGTCAACAATATACCTTCAGCGGAACCAAAGACTTTGTAGTAGATCTCTCTGCTCTAGCTGCTGGTCGTGGTGACGGTACTGTGTTTGAGGTGACCAACCTTGGTTCAAACAAGGCTACACTCATAACTCGTATCTCAGAGACTAACCCTGTTGAAGAAGAGACTACTGACAGAGTTCTCTATGTAGAAGCAGGTGCAACGATTACCCAATCCATGAACGAAGTTCCTGGTTGTAAGGTATTCGTTCGCTTTGAGGCTGATCAAGAGCTAACCATCCAAGTTAAGCATATCGTTGTTAATGAGGAGATTAAAGATGCTAAACCTGTAGTCCTACCAACTTGCGAGAATAGCGAACTACTCAACTGGAACTCTACCGTTAAGCAAAAAGGTCTTGAGAATAAGTGGTATGAGATAGATCTCTCTAGCATCAAGCAAAATGATGAGCATCTCAGCCTAAGCTTTACCAACAAGACTAAGAACGTAATGGTGGTGATGGGCGAGATTCTTTCCGCTTGCAATGCCAAAGATACTATTCCTTATATATTACCACTTCGTCCAGGTGAGAACCTTAGTCAAGTAATCAACTACAACTTGTTTGCTACCTTGCCTCATCCTAAGCACTTCTATGTATCTGCTATGGCTATCCCAACTACCGCTACCTCTCTTATGGAGCTTAAGGACATTCGTAGCCAAGAGGACATCTTGAAGTTGGTGCCAAGAGATCTTGAGAAAATTCAAGCGGCTGAAGTAGAGTTGGTTGCTAAAACCTATTCTGCTATCGTAGATCCTACAGCATGTAGCAAGGCAGTTACTGTCAAGGAAGGTGTTAAGTACGAGCAAGCAGCTGGTACTACCCAATGGTATCGCATTACCGATGAGTTCCTCAAGCAAGTTTCATTCTTGCCACAAATAGCCATTATCAACAATGGTAAATCTACAGCACATGTCTCTGTGGCTACTACTGTAGATTGTCAGCACGGCACTATGTCGCTTGCTACCTTGCCAATTCCTACATGGATGGACTTGACAGTGGTATCAACCAACCTATTCGGACGCTTGCTAGACAAAGCACTCAACGAAGATGTTGAGGAAATGTACTTGCAAGTGACTACAGATCAACCTATTGCATTTGGTATAGGTATCGATTATGGATTTGGTCTTGGTTGTGATGACGCTCGCAAATTCAATTGGGAGACTGGTGCTACCATCAAGGCTGGTGACGCACAATGGCTTGACTTTGATATCGCTTCTGTTAAGAAGAATAAACAACAAGTCAAACTGACCTTGACCAACGAGTCTAACTCATTGGCTTGGGTGGCAATGATGGTATCTCTGACTTGCCCATTTGACGTGGCAATGCCAATGGTATATGCTATCCCAGCTGGTATGAGCATTGATAAAGTAGTGGATTACAGCTACTTCGCTTCTACCAAACTAGATCAACTATATATTGCGGTTATCACCGAAGAAAATATTTCTATCAAAGCTGTAGCTGAGAAAGCTCAAGCATCTGCAAGCGACTACGCAGCTTGCGCGAATGCAGTTGAAGTAAAGAACGGCGAAGCGTATGTACAAAATGCTGGTACTACCTGGTATAAGTTCGATCGCTCACTCTTTAGCGATGTGAGTCGTTTACCTAAGTTCCGCTACGCTGCTCAAGCTACAACTTCGCTCACCATGGGCGTTACCGTTGGTTGCGAATACAATATTGCTAGCCACGGAACTATCAAACTACCTACTACTAAGGGACTTGAGGTATCATTCCGCATGCCTGGTTTCATCTTCGATGTACTTGACAAATTCGTACATGATGACGTAGAGGCTGTATTCGTAGAAATGACTACCGACCAACAAATCAAGTTTGGTATCGATATGGAATATGCTGGTGGCTGCGAAAAAGCTACTAAACTAGACCTCGCTCAACCACTTGATATTGATCTTACTGCAAATAAGGATATTTGGTATTCTATTGATTTGAAGGAAGTTAAGGCTTTGGGAGATAAGATGATTTCTTTCCAACTCAATAACCAATCCGACAAAGCAGTGGAGGTTGAGTTCGAAGTAACTCCTACTTGCCCATTGGTAGTTAGTGCTATCAAGTCTGTAAGTGTTCCTGCTGGAGTTAACTTACCATTGATGTTCCCTGCTTCTACTATCACCAATTTGTATGATCAAGTAGTAGCAAAATTTGATATTCCTGATAAGATTGCCAATAACCTTCCAGAGCAATTGACAGATGACCTTATATATTACGTGCGCGTACGCGCGAATGGCAATCTGTCAATCGAGGAGGGTGATAGCATTCCTGAATATGTAGAACCTGGTTGTAGCGAAGCTACTCCACTAGATATTACCAAGGCTATTGATGTAGAAAAACTTCAAAAAGGTTGGTATGTAGTTGACATGACTGCCATCACTACTGATTTCTCATTGAAGTTTATCAATAATACTGGATCTAACCAAACCCTTGATTTCCAATTCTATACAGCTTGTGATGAGGACGAGGCTAAGATGCTAGAGAACTATCTGACATCCTATAACTTAGTTATCCCAACTACTGGTCTTGAGCAAAAAGTTCCATACTCAATGATCTCTAGCTACCTCACAATTGATGCATTATACATCTATGTGAATAAAGCTGAAGGTGGCGAAGTTGATATGGCTTGTGCTTCTGCTCTGCTCCTCGATCTTGCTAATCCATTGCATATCGAGTTGGAAAATGGCAAAGAGCAATGGTTCAAGATCGCTCCTAAAGATTATAAGAATTTCTCTAAGAACTTAGTAATCAGCACGAAAAACCTTTCTGGTAAATCAGTGAAGGTAGATTTCTCTCTTGCAACATCTTGTCCTGCATTGGTAACTGTTGACAGCACAATTACTGTAAATAGTGATCTTAATCGCGTTGATTCTCTCACTGCTGGTATGATTAATATGGCATGGGAGCAATATGGAGATAAGGTGAACGGCATCGACACTGCTTATATCCGCGTGATGGCAAATGGTCATCTCGTATTAGATGTAGATACCTTCACTATGGTAACTCCTGATGTACCAGAAGGTTGTGAGAATGCTACTGAGTTAGATTTCAGCAAGACCATCAAACTTTCAGAGTTGACTACAGGTTGGTATCACGTAGATTTGACTCCATTAAAGAATGGTCAAGTAACCAAGCTCAGCGTTAACAACGATTTGGGCGAAGAGACTGGTGTTCAATTCGATATCTTCCGTAGTTGCGAGGAGAACAGTTTCCTCCATACATCTACTCATGCATTTGAGGTAGGTCTGTTTGAGCAAAGCATACCTTCTTCAGCACTCTCTATGTTGGGTAATCTCACAGAGTTGTACATCTATATCACCATCGGTGTTGATGTATTGACTTGCGATGATGCGATAGAGTTTGACTGGAACAAGGGCGCAGTTCATACAGCAGGCACTACCCAATGGTATCATTTTGATATTGACCCAGTTAAGGATAATGCACAACAAGTAAAACTCACCTTGACCAACCACTCAAATGAGTTGGCAATCATCTATGGTGAGGTAGCGTTGCGTTGTCCATACACCACATCTATTCCATACGCATGCGTAGTTCCTGCCGGTATGAGTGTAGATAAGGTGATTGATTATAGTATTTTTGCTGCATCTCGTGTAGAGGAGTTGTACGTTAAGGTATCTTCAACCGCGACCGTTGAGTTGGCAGCAAGTTCAGAGAGTGCATTGGTATTCGACAACACTCCATGTAACAAAGCTACCACGGTTAAGTCCGGTGAGCGCTATACTCATGCAGGTGGTACCGCATGGTACAAGTTGCCAAAGTCCTTGTTCAAGAACACAGGTGCTTTGCCTAAGTTCTACTTCACCACCGAGGCAGAAGGTTGGACCACTATCACCGTTGGTGCTACCGTAGGATGCGAGTATAATATAGCAACCAAGAGCACCTTCAAGGTTCCAGGTAGTTTGAACTACGCGATGGTAATGCCAGAGCAATTGTTCGACGTATTGGATAAGATGGTCAACGATGATGTCACAGAGGTATATGTAGAACTGACTACAGATAAGGCAGTTAGTTTCAGTGTTGATATGATCAACAATACCGATGATGCATGTCACGGTGCTGAGTTGTTGGATATCACCAAGGGCATCCACCTAGAGGCTAATGTAGATAAGTGGTACAAAGTAGACCTCGATGCATTGAAGGCCTTGCAGGGTGATGTAGCCTTGACCATTATCAACCCATCTGCTCAATCCGTAGAGGTAGATATGGAGTTCTCTCCAACATGTCCAGTAGTAGTAAGTTTGAACAAGAGTTTGACTGTTCCTGGCATTGCCGAGATGACCAAGGTGATCAGCGCTTCTACAATTGCTAAGATCCCAGGCATATCCTTCTATGTTCGCTTGAAGGCATCAGCAGATTTGACTATCAAACTCGCTGAGCCAGTGTTGCCAGAGGATCCAGACGCTTGTGAGGATGCTATCTTGCTTGATTGGACTAAGACCATCAATCTCTCTGACTTGAAGACTGGTTGGTATAAGTTTGATTTGACCGAGTTGCATGCTCAAAAGAAAGACTTCACTTTGTCTCTCAACAACGAT
>JAZQSZ010000091.1:0-11807 GCA_045630365.1 Paludibacteraceae bacterium
AATTTCTCGCTTTCTTGCGTATGTGCATTTTTTATTGTACCTTTGTAGCGAAATTGGGGAATTGGGGTTTCTCAATACAAGAACGTTTAGAACTTTTAAAACATAAAACATTTTAAACTTATAAATTATGACAATGACTAAAAGCCCATTGCAAATTGCACGCGCTGCGTATCAACCTAAGATGCCAGTGGCTCTGCAAGGCAATGTTAGCCTCAAAGAAGGCGCAAAAACGCAATCCGTAGCCGACCAAGAAGAGATCCAAAAACTCTTCCCAAACACCTACGGAATGCCTGTTATCGAGTTTGAACCCGCTGCTCAAGCAGTCGAAGTTGCTCCATTGAACGTGGGCGTTATCCTCTCTGGTGGTCAAGCTCCTGGTGGTCACAACGTGATCTGCGGTCTGTTCGATGCACTCAAACGCATCAACCCAGAGAACAAACTCTATGGTTTCTTAGGCGGTCCTAGCGGTTTGGTAGAGGGCAAATATGCTGAACTCACCGCGGACATCATCGACGAGTATCGTAACACAGGTGGTTTTGATATCATCGGTTCTGGTCGTACCAAACTCGAGGAGACCGAGCAATTTGACAACGGTATCAAGGTGTGCAACGAGTTAGGCATCAAAGCTATCGTCATCATCGGTGGTGACGATAGTAATACCAACGCTTGCGTACTCGCTGAGTACTACATCCAAAAGAACTGCGGTATCCAAGTTATCGGTTGCCCTAAGACCATCGACGGCGACTTGAAGAACGAGATGATCGAGACCTCTTTCGGTTTTGACACAGCATGTAAGACCTTCGCTGAACTCATCGGTAACATCCAACGCGATGCTAACTCTGCTAAGAAATACTGGCACTTCATCCGCCTCATGGGTCGTAGTGCTAGCCACATCGCATTGGAGTGCGCATTGCAAGCACAACCAAACGTTTGCCTCATCTCTGAGGAAGTAGAGGCTAAGAACATGACCTTGAACGAGGTAGTAGAGCAAATCGTAGAGGTGATCGTAGCACGTGCAGAGGCAGGTTTGAACTTCGGTACTATCCTTATCCCAGAGGGATTGATCGAGTTTATCCCAGCGATGCGTGTGTTGATCCAAGAGCTCAACGATATGTTGGCTGAGAACGAGGAGTTTGCTGTACTCGAAGGCGATGACGCTAAACGCGAGTACGTGAAGAGCAAACTTACACCTGCTTCTTGCGACCTCTATCGCAGCTTGCCAAAGGGTATTGCTAAGCAATTGACCCTCGACCGTGACCCTCACGGCAACGTGATGGTAAGCCAAATCGAGACCGAGAAACTGCTCATCGAAATGGTACAAAAACGTCTTGCTCAACTCAAAGCTGCTGGTACATACAAAGGCAAATTTGCTGCGTTGAACCACTTCTTTGGTTACGAGGGTCGTTGCGCTATGCCATCTAACTTCGACGCTGACTACTGCTATAGCCTCGGTAACACTGCTGCTCACCACACCGCTGCTGGTAAGACAGGCTATATGGCATTGGTTAAGAACTTGACCAAACCTGCATGCGAGTGGGTAGCAGGTGGTGTACCTGTGACCATGATGATGAACATGGAGCGCCGCCATGGTAAGATGAAACCAGTAATCCAAAAAGCATTGGTGGACTTGAACGGCGAGCCATTTAAGTACCTAGTTGCTCATCGTGCAGATTGGGCTGATCCACAATTGAGCTATATCTATCCAGGTCCAATCCAATACTACGGACCAAGCGAGGTATGCGATCAACCAACACGCACACTCATGCTTGAGAAACAAGGTAAGTAATATGCGTCTTATCACAATCATGATAGTCATGCTGCTCTCAGGTCTTGCACACGCGCAAGACCTAGAGCAGCGTCTCTATGATGCCTATCGTGCTACGGATATGGACGTGTGGGCGAGATATATCGATTCGGTGGATTGGGAAACTGCTACTGTGGATGAGCGAAGCATGCTGATAAACTATGAATACGGTTATACAGCACATGTGGTAAGCATAAAACAAGAAGATGCAGCAGAGCGATTGAATCAACTAGAACAACACCTGGAAGCACATCGAAACATGATGGACTCGGGAGTATATTATGCCTACCAAACAGGTATAAGTTGTTTTAAACTCTCCTTAGAAAAACGACATATAACCAAACAGATAAAAAATATCTATGGTTATATAGAGCGTGCTATGCAAATAAGTCCTAACGACCCATTTGTGTTGACTATGCAAGGTAATGTGGAATTCTTTAACCCATTTTTTGGTAACAAACAAAAAGCACTCAAATACTACCAAAAAGCGGATAGCATCTACAGCATCGAGCCTAGCGTACATAATTATCCTCGTTGGAACATACGTGCAATGCAAATACCTATGGAGAAAATATTGGATCGATATAACAAATAACAACAAAAGTAGATTGCAATGCGATTGATTAAAAATCCATGGATAGGAACGGAAGGGTACAACTGTTTTGGTTGTTGCCCAACTAATCCATATGGGGTGAAGATGTGTTTCTATGAGGATGGGAATGATGTAGTATGTTTTTGGAAACCCCAAGAACAATATCAGTCATGGATCGACACATTACATGGGGGGATACAGTCCGTGTTGTTGGATGAAGTGTGTGGATGGGTTGTCTCACACGTGCTAAAGGCTTCGGGCGTAACGGCGAAGATGGAAACACGCTTCCGCAAGCCAGTGGCAATCAGTCAAGAGTTTATAGAACTGCGCGCGCGATTGCGCGAACAGAAACGTAATATAGCTATCGTGGATGGCGAGATACGTAGTGCAGAGGGGGAGATACTTGCAGAATGTAGTTGCACCTATTTTACTTTTGACGCGGCACATGCTCCTGAGCAAGTGCCTTACAACCCAACAGAAGTAATAGGAGAGGAAATGACAAGGGAGGAAGTGTTAACTAGTTTAGGAGTTTAGAGGGCTATTGGCTATTGGCTATTGGCTATGGGCGAACTCTTAATTCTTAATTCAAAATTATTAATTATTTATTATGAAACACCATTTTTTACATTATATGGATCAAGTGATCCAGAATCGATGGAATGAAGTAGCATTTGCTGATTACGGCGAGAAAAAACAATACACCCACGGCGAAGTAGCGCAACAAGTAGAGCGTTTTCACAAACTCTTCCGCCTTATGGGTGTCAAAGAAGGCGACAAAATAGCCATCGCTAGTCGAAACTGCTCCAACTGGGTAGTGAGTTATATGGCTATCCTGTCATACAAAGCAGTAGCAGTAACCCTACTACAAGACTTCAAAGCAGATGACCTAGCTCGTCTCATCAAACACTCAGATGCCAAAATGCTGTTCGTTGGCCCATTCGTATGGCGCGAACTGCAACACCAAGAGTTGCCAGAACTAGATGCTATCCTCTCTATGGATGACTTCTCATTTATCCACTTGGCAGAACCCTACAAAGGCAATGTGGAGCATGTGCTCTGCGAAGAGTCAGCACTCACAGAAAACACCTTCTTCTCCCTCGTGAAAGATGGAACGATTGACCTAGACTCAATGGCACTCATCAACTATACTTCAGGTTCTACCGGTTCGCCTAAAGGCGTGATGATTAGCCACCGTTCGCTGAGCAACAACGTGGAGAATGGACAACACATCCTGCCCGTAGAACCAGGACAACGCGTAGTATCCATGCTTCCATTGGCACATATGTTTGGTCAATTGGCCGATTTTCTCTATCCATTCAGCGCTGGTGCTACCATCTACTATCTGACCAAAACGCCTACTCCAAGCATCCTGCTCAAGGCTATGGCAGATATTAAACCATATTTGGTGGCAACCGTGCCATTGGTCATCGAGAAAATCCACAAGATGAAACTTGATCCACTATTGTCTAAACCCGTATTGAAATTCTTCTGGTACACCCCAGGTATTATGAACATCATTCGCAGTCACGTGAAGAAATCGCTCGTTAAAGCCTTCGGTGGTCAAGTGCGTTACTTCCTCTGTGGTGGTGCTGCTATGAATCCAGTAGTGGAGAAATGCCTCATGGATGTGAATTTCCCACTCTCTATCGGTTTTGGTATGACTGAGTGCGGACCATTGGTCAGCGGTACAGTACCTAAATATTTCCGTCGTCGTAGTTGTGGTCAACCTGTGCCTAACATGGAGGTTAAGATCGACAATCCAAACGAGAAAGGAGAAGGTGAGATTCTTACTCGTGGCGAGAACGTCATGATGGGCTACTACAAGAATGAGGAAGCAACCCGCTCAGCCTTTACAGAAGACGGCTGGTTGCGCACTGGTGACTTGGGTTATATGGATAAGAAAGACTTTGTCTATATCCGCGGTCGTATCAAGTCTATGTTCCTCGGTGCTAGCGGTCAAAACATCTACCCTGAGGAGATTGAGGACAAACTCAATAACCAAGCAGGTGTTGCAGAATCAATCGTGGTAGAGCGTGAAGGTAAACTCATTGGTTTGGTATTCCCTGATGAGGATCAAACGAAGAACTTCTCACTAGATGACCTGAAGAATCTCATGAAAGAGAATCTAAAGAAACTCAATGAAGCACTTCCTTCGTATTCTCGCGTACACGATATTGAAATCAAGGACGAACCATTTGAGAAAACTCCTAAGAAGAGTATTAAACGATTCTTGTATAAGTAAGGGCTATGGGACGCCCTGCGGGCTATAGGCTATGGGCGAAAGGCATGAAAAATGAGATTGCGGTGAGCAATCTCATTTTTTGATTATAGTGACTATTTATAATATCAAGAGTTACTCCATAGTTTGAAGCTTGTCTTCCATCTGCAACCACTCATCGCGCAAACGGGCGGCGGTATCGAAATCGAGGTTCTTAGCAGCCTCTAGCATAGCACGGCGTTGTTTCTCGCTCGCTTTCTCCAACTCCTTTTTGTTATATTGCTGCCATGGAGCAGACTTCCAACTGTCTTGAATCTTCTGCTCTAAAGCCGCTTTCTCAGCCTGCTCTTTACGCATGAGAGCAATGAGCGGACTAGACTCAATAGCCTTGTTCAATGCCGTAGGCGTGATACCATGCTCGGTGTTATATGCTATCTGCTTTTGACGGCGGCGGTTGGTCTCATCTATCGTCTTCTGCATAGACGGCGTGATCTTATCACCATACATGATGACCTTACCATTGACATGGCGGGCTGCACGACCTGCAGTCTGAGTCAATGAACGATGGTCGCGCAAGAAACCCTCCTTATCCGCATCCAAAATAGCAACAAGACTAACCTCTGGCAAATCCAATCCCTCACGAAGCAGATTGACACCCACCAGGACATCGTACAATCCCTTGCGCAAGTCTTCCATAATCTGAATACGCTCAAGAGTATCAATATCTGAATGGATATAAGCAGAACGCACCCCATAACGGCGTAGGTATTCGTCTAGTTCCTCCGCCATACGCTTGGTGAGAGTAGTGACAAGCACACGTTCCTCTTTGGCCACACGCACACGAATCTCCTCCATGAGATTATCCACCTGATAGTCGCGAGGACGAACCTCAATCTCTGGATCTAGCAGACCCGTAGGACGAATCAACTGGTCAATGAATACACCCTCAGAACGCTGCAACTCGTAATCAGCTGGAGTAGCAGATACATAGATGGTTTGTCCCGTCTTAGCCTCAAACTCCTCAAAAGTGAGTGGACGATTATCCCTAGCTGCGGGGAGACGGAATCCATATTGTATGAGATTATCCTTGCGAGCCTTATCGCCACCGAACATAGCATGTATCTGCGGAACAGTGACGTGACTCTCATCAATCACGAGAAGCATATCATTTGGGAAATAATCCAATAGACAATAGGGTGGTGTACCCGTTTCGCGTCCATCGAAATAGCGACTATAGTTCTCTATGCCTGAGCAATAACCTAGTTCCTGAATCATCTCCATATCGTACTTGACGCGTTCCTCAATGCGTTTGGCAAAGAGTGGCTCGCCTATATCGTGGAAATACTGAACCTGATTGGCTAGATCCAATTTGATCTGGCGAATAGCCTCTGCCTGCTTATCTGGATTCATACAGAAAATCGTAGCAGGGTAAATATTATAGGCATCAAACTCCTCTAACACTTGGTTGGTGGCAGGATCAATCGTGAGCAGACCATCAATCTCGTTGCCAAAGAACTCAATACGCAGGATATAATCCGAATAAGCAAGAAAAACATCCACTGTATCACCCTTGACGCGGAATTTACCACGTGTGAGCTCGTTGTCATTGCGCACGTATTGGGATGCGACCAAGGCATTGAGCAATTGACCCATATCATGGGTATACCCCTTGACAATGGAAATACATGACTGACTAAAGTCTTGTGGGTTACCAATACCATACAAACAACTCACCGATGAGACGACTACCACATCCTTGCGTCCACTGAGCAATGCAGAAATAGCACTGAGACGCAAGCGGTCAATCTCTTCGTTGATGCTCAAATCCTTCTCAATATAGGTGTCCGTAGAGGGAATATATGCCTCGGGTTGGTAGTAATCGTAGTAGGAAACAAAATACTCCACCGCATTGTTAGGGAAGAACTGGCGCATCTCAGAGTAGAGTTGCGCAGCAAGCGTTTTGTTGTGGCTGAGAATCAAAGTAGGACGATTGAGCTCAGAGATGACATTGGCCACCGTGAATGTCTTACCCGATCCTGTTACACCCAATAAGGTTTGGGCAGGTAAACCACTGCGAATGCCATCCACCAATTGGCGGATGGCTTCGGGTTGGTCGCCGGTAGGGCGATATGGAGCATTGAGTTGGAACATGAATTGTACAATTATGAATTATGAATTATGTGTACAATTATATATACTAGTTATTTAGCGAAAAAGAACTTACCTGATGCAATCTTTCGTTTGTTGTTCTCAAAGAATACATAGAAATAATGCTGATTCTCCTCTGGTATAGTAAATGTAGTGAGTGGTGTATGTACATCTATCAACTCCTCTTGTCCATTAGCATTGATAATCATAACGACATCGTTTTGACTAGACTCTGGAATAGCCGCGTGGAATAACATTTGTCCATTCATCTTATATATACTCACAGAAACGTTCTTTCGGAGCGTAGCGAAAGCAATATCTTTAGTACCCTTGATATGTTTCATTAACACATCCAACACAGTAGGACTAGCCGCATCATTGATAGTAGATGATAGGAAGTATATGGTATATACTTGTTCGCTGCCATCTTGTGCGGTGACATAAATGTGATAAGGTGCATCTAGCGCGTAAATACCATAGTCAACGGTAGAAGTGGAGTCCTCTGCAATAGCCTTAACACTAGGTTGAGCATCGGTGACATAATAGGTATATTCGGTGACTTCTGGGTCGAAGTTACGAATCAATTCGCCTGCTACATACAACGCACTAAGTCTAGTGTTAGAACTCAACTCTATCTCTTGTTGGATAGAATAAACACGTGTATGGATACCATCTTCTGCCATAACGAGTACGTTGATATCCTCTCCGTTTTGAGTGATTTGGATAGTCGCATTTGCATCCTCAGCTATAGCCTGGATATCCGCTATTGTCGCCAAATCAGACTCGCTACTACCAATAGGGTATAGTATGGTGTAGTGGAGTGTATCAGCATGGAAATTAGCAATCTGTGTACCCTTAACCATTAGTGTTTGGAGACGGCTATTATCGTTGAGGGCTACTTCCACAATCACATTGTATTCAGTAGCAGACTCTTGGTCAGGAGCCGTAACGGTGAAGATATGAGTCAATTGGTTATCCGACAGTTGGATAGTTTCTAACTCTACTGTCTGACCTTCTATACCCTCTTTGTAGGTGAAGGTAGGCATAGTGGTCGTACCATATGGTAGTGTAATGGTATATTCAAGTGAGTCTGGACGGAAACCAGGAATCAATACGCCATCTTGATAGATACCCTCAAGGTATGCATATGATGACTGCTCGTAGAGGAAAATAAGCGTATAGGTATCGGTAGTCACTTGGTCCTCAGCAGTAACAGTGATGATAGTTGTATCGCCATGTGCAATATCAATTTGTTGCAATGGCTCAGCCTTTTCTGCCAAAACAGATGGTTTGTTCTTGCCATAAGGTACAGGTACACGGTACATATGTACGGTAGGATCAAAATCACTCATAGGCTCACCATCTAGGTAGATGTTCAACAACGCAGTGTTGTCAGACAATACTTGCTCAAACAAGAAATAGATGCTATATACACGGTTATGACCATCTTGTGCTTGTACCGTCAAAGTGTTTTTCCAACCTACTTGAACATTATTGATGATATATGGTGTAGTCTGTGGTGTAACCATTTGGTAGGTATCACCCTCTTGCCATGTCACATTAGGAGCAACAGAATCTTTCGCAGGCAGATATAGATAATACTCGGTGGTATATGGATCAAAGCCATTGATAAGTTCTGCTCCGATGAAAATGCTCTTGAGAGTATCCACCGCCGATAGCATGATCTCGTAGCTTACGGTATAGGTATTCTTTTTACCTGAGCCAGCAACTACGTCGATCTGATTGATTTGTTTGGTAGCAGTATTGTATGGCTGACTAGCAGTAACGGTTTGCCATTGGTCAGCCTCTTGCCAAGAGAGTTCAGGGATATATTCTGTACCAACAGGCAATTCGTAGGTGTAATAGAATACATTAGGGCTAAATCCTTGGATCAATTCTCCATCGCCATAAATAGCGAGCAGTGTATCTGCATCAGAGTATGTACGTTGGAACGCCAATAGGTATTGTTGAGTAGTACCATCTTCAGCAGTTACATAGATAGTGTGTTGCATCTCACCTGTGATAGAATCTTTGATGATCTGCGTACTCTCCTGTGGAATAGGATATACCTCTGGCATGAGGTTTTGTCCAATAGGTAAGTCAATGAAGTAATTGTAGCGATCAGGAGCAAAACCTAGCAATGAATCTGTGTTGAGATAAATCATTTGCAAGTGAGCATTGCTAGATTTAGGGGCAGAGAAACGCAATGTATAGGTGTTCTTAGACACTCTATCTGGCGCGGTAACATGAATCTCTACTTTCCAATCCGTAGTAACAATATCTACCGTCTGACCCTCCGCATTGAGTAGTGCGCTCACCTCTGGCAAGTATTGGGTACCCGAAGGTAGGTTGATATTGTAGCGTTGTTGCATAGGAGAGAAGATGAGTTCGTCGTTGATGCTTGTCTCAAATTGGTCGAAAGTCAGTCCGTCCAACAAGATACCCGCCAAAGTAACATCCGAAGATGCACCTTCCTTATATACCTCAATGACATAGTCCGAAGAACTAACACCGTCTTGTGCAAGGACATGCAAGGTGTGGGTATAGTCGTTGTGACTAGATACTACGGTTTGGAAGTTATCGTTAGATGCCCATGTGAGCGTAATATCATCGTCTGTGGTTTTAACCGAATAGAAGTGGCGTTGGCTCTCGAAATGTTCGATAGGTTGACCATTAACGGCAATACCCGTGAGCGATACACAGTGACTAGGCTCAGCCTCAAAGTTGAGTTCGTACACCGCATAGTCAGATGCATCTTCAGCGGTAACGATGAGGTTGGTGCTTGCTTTCAAGTCGCCATGTTCCACTACCACTTCTTGACGAGGTGAGCCTAGTACATAACTGATACTTGGAATATTAGGCTCTACCACTTTGTATGCTTCCGTAGGGATGACAATATGGTAGTTCAAGCTATCGGCACGGAAACCAGTCAATGGTTTGCCATCTAGCAAGATAGATTGCAGATATGGCAGATTGCTCAAGTTAGGTGCAATAGTCAATGTATATGGATTACCTACAGTGCCATCCTCAGCAGTAACAGTATACGTATAGATGGTAGTATCGCCTTGGGTGAGGTATTGTACATCTAGGTGGCTAGCTTGGTCGTTAGCAACGGCATGGATTTGGACAGGTTGATCTGTCTTGTAGATATACTCATATACTTGTTCGTTGAATGCCTCGTACAAGGTGCTATCAATATAAATAGCTTTGAGGTAGGTATTGGATGAGAGTTCGTTAGGATAATTGATGCGGTAGTTATGGTTCTCGGTACCATAGACTTGCCACTCCATGTACAATGGTGTTTGTACGAACACCACCGAATCGCTTTCATGCATGCGTTTGAATCCTACCAACTCTGGTTGATTCAATGTGTACTCGTATGTGGTGCTGTTAAAGCCTTGCATATCCACACCATTCAGTTCAATCATACTCAATTGACCAGTTGTGTTGATAGCAGGTTGGTTGAGAACAATCGTGTAGGTGCCTGTAGCGCCGTTCTCTGCCGTTACATGGAGTACGCCGTTCTTCATATCAACGGTCTGACCATCCATCTTCTTAACGAAGGTGATGTCTGGCAATTGGTCGGCGGTAACGGTGTACTGCTTTTGTGCTGGGGTGAAGGCTATATCTACTCCCTCGACGGTGATATTCTCCAACTCGGTATCATCGGATAGGTCGGTGATAAAGCGCACGGTATAGGTGGTCGCCTCGCCAGACTCTGGAGTGACAACGATGGTCATTGTAGAATCAGCATATGAGGTAGTGATGGTTTGCAAACTGCTAGCGGCAACAGGTTGTACATCTGGCAAATGCTTGGTGGTAGATGCTAAGCGAACGGTATATTCAGTCTTGGTATCTACGAAAGCAGAGATGGTTGTACCATTGACCTTGAGGTCGCTCAAGGTGTTCTTGGTGTCAAGTGGACGTTTAACCTGCAAGGTGTACTCGGTGCTTGTGCCATCTTCTGCATAGTTGGTGATAGTAGCATTGCGAACAGCATAGTCAGCCTCTTTCACCTCGTCGCTCCAAACTACTTTTTGTGCTTGGTCTGCCACCTCTCCGGTAAATGCGAGAGTTGGTATAAGTGTGTTTTCGCTATCAGGCAATGTGTATGAGAATGCATTACCATCCTTAACAGCGACGCTGTCGTTAACTTTTATACTTGTGAGTGTGCTATTGTAAGAGAAACGGAGGTAGTCTACATACATCTCTGCTAATGTGTTGAGCGCTGTGTTGGTAGTACCTGCTATACTATTGAACGAACAGATGGTGATATTAAGTAGGGTAGGATCACCTGCTGTTTGGTTCGCTTCGCTGAGGTCGAAAGTAACCTCTTTGTAATTCGAATGCGTCTCAGAGTCTTTCCACTCTAGCGTTTTAACACCATGGGTTCCTGTAAGACTATATTGGATTAAACTATGATTCTTTACTTTTTTGTTATAGTAACGCATAGCCACTTGGTCAGGAGTGTTGTGGAAACTAATACCACCAGAGATGCCAAATGATGAACTACCAGCTACACCCCATTTTGCAGTTACCTTACCCAAGGTAATAAATCCAGGAATGTTACCGCCACCAGGGGTACTGTATGGTGTCTCAAGACAAACGGCATCATTGCCTGATTTATTAACCATACCATCAGGATCGAATGAGAAAAATCCAGTGTGTGTACCCAATACATCAGCGATGGTGTACCAACCTGCTGGTTTGTCTGCAGAGGTGAATGTCGCACATTTTGTCCACTCGGTGAACTCAGTGTTAGGTACTTGATCGTTTTCGTAGTAGTACCATACATTATATATATTGGTTCTGCCGTTGTAAGTAACTTGTGCTTGCCAATGCTTAGTGGTTTGCAGCATGATATTGACTTGTGCTCCTGGAGCTGCGGTATATACAATAACAGGTGTACTAGCCACATTCACGATATAGGAGAATTGATTAGCATCAAATCCTTCAATAGTAGTGCCATTTACCTGAATATCAGTCAATACCGCTGGGTCCTGAGTAGCCACTTGAGGAGTAAGTGTATATACCATATCTGCCTC
>JAZQSZ010000092.1:0-5679 GCA_045630365.1 Paludibacteraceae bacterium
GAGTTTATCAATATCGAACCCGAAGCACAAGATACCGACCACTGGGCAATGAATAACCACTATATGAGTGTACACCCCTGCTCCGTGGATCAAACAGCAGTGGAGTTGGTGTGATCGGCAATCTAATGAAAAAACTGGATAAATATTGGATAGGTGTTCTCTTGGGGTTGGCCTTGCCTTCCCTAGTAGGATGGGTGTATATCGAACGCTTCAACCTGTGGTACACATTTGAGAACTTCGATTGGGACTTGATGCGACCTATCCTAGGACGAATATGCCAAGTGGGGATATTTCCCAATATGGCCATGATCTTTGTACTCTATACGCTAGAAACATGGCGCCTTGCCAAAGGCGTACTGATAGGCGCATTACCTTATATAGTGGCAAGTTTTGGCTTGATGATGTAGTATGAAGTATTTTTTGATAGCAGGAGAAGCATCGGGCGATTTGCATGCCGCCAATCTGATGGCAGCATTGCGCGAAAAAGACACCCAAGCACAATTCGTGGGCTTGGGCGGCGATAAAATGCGTGCACAAGGATGCCACCTCTATGTAGACTATCGAGAAATGGCATACATGGGATTCGTTGCCGTGTTCCAAAACCTCGGCAAAATTTCACGCAACTTCCAAACCGCACAACAAGCACTCCTACAAGATCAACCCGACACACTCATACTAATAGACTACCCATCCTTTAACCTAAAAATAGCCAAATACTGCCGACAACACCTGCCACAAACCAAAATAATCTACTATATCCCACCTAAAATATGGGCATGGAAAGAGTGGCGTGTACACCAAATCGCACGCTACTGCGATGAGATACTCGGCATATTCCCATTCGAACCTGCCTTTTACGCTAAACATGGATACAAATGCCAATACGTGGGAAACCCAACAGCGGATTGTATACGCAGTTGGAGGTTAGAGGCGAGAGGCGAAAGGCAAGAGGCGAAAGGGGACACCGCTAAGGCAATTGCCATCCTCCCAGGGTCGCGCAGAAGCGAGATCAGCAAGTGTCTACCAACGATGTTGGCTGCAGCACGCAAAGTAGCAGGCGATAAATACCGCATCGTAGTCACCGCCGCACCAGGTATAGATGATGCCTTCTACGCACCATACCTGCAAGGCGAAGAACTGACGAGAGACACCTACAGCCTGCTATCCCAAGCACATGCTGCGGTAGTGAACTCCGGAACAGCAACCTTAGAAACCGCACTGATAGGATGTCCGCAAACCGCCGTCTACCATGTGGCAGGAAGTAAGTACCTGGAGAAACTGCTTCGACCTATCATGTTCAAAATCAAGTATTTTACTTTGGTGAACATCATCCCAGGCAAAGAAGTGATACAAGAACTCGTGGCGAGTAGATTCACAGAAGAGAATGTGGAACAAGAACTCAGACGACTAGTGGATGACGAGGACTATCGGGCACAAATGCAAATAGAATATGAGGCGCTGTGGCAGATACTCGGCGATATGTCTGCCGCCGAAGGCGCCGCGCAGATTTTGCTTTAACGCCCACGGGTAATTTCGCTCCAAAAAGTATAAAAAAATAGGGAACTATATACGAGATGACACTAAAACTAAAAACAACAAGAATTATTTTAATCAACAACATCAACAACTTGTTTCAACAACTTGCGCGGCAATCAACTCCTTGCCGCGCTCAAGATAAACACATAGTGTCAACAGGTATATAAATCCCAAAAATTATAGAAAATTATCTAAAATTATTTTTAGAATGCAACTCGTTGCATTGGTGGGCAAAACAATAAGATAATTTATCAATAATCATCTATTTAATCCTATAATCCGTGAAATCCGCGGGAGGAAGAAAGAGACAATAACAAAAAAGGCTCCCATCGGGAGCCTCTTGTTATCAAGATGCGCTGATTTGCACCCCAAAAATAAATTTTCGGGGACCCCGCGGATTAACCTTGAGAAATAGCGCCGCTTGGGCAAACATCTGCGCAAGTGCCGCACTCTGTACAAGCGTCTGCGTCAATTACATAGATATCACCCTCAGAAATAGCACCCATTGGGCACTCATCGATACATGTACCACAAGCGATACAATCTTCAGAAATAACGTAAGCCATAGTTACTTATAGTTAATAGTTAATAATTAGTAATTAATATCTTTTTTAGACTATAGGCACAAAGTGTGCCAAACGCGAGTGCAAAGGTACAACAAAAAAACCAAAAAAACAAATATTAGGTACGAAAATACAAAAAAAAGTGCTTATTTCTTTTTCTTGGCCATTTGCATAGCCGCCTGCAGTTTGGCATTAGGACCCGTAAGCTGCTTATCTAGCAGACCTTTTTGCTTAGCAAAAGTAGTCCAGTTCTTAGCACCCTTCTCTAGAATAGGCATACCCAATTGAAGGTAGTGGCAATAAGCAATACCCAGAGCATCCGTCGCATCCAGTTTCTTAGGCATGCGCTCTGCAGGAATGTGCAAGAAACGCTGAAGCATATCAGCCACCTGCTGTTTGTCGGAATGACCATTGCCCGTGATAGCCATCTTGACCTTCATCGGAGAATACTCTTGCACCGGTACATCTTTGCTCAATGCCGCGGCAATAGCTACGCCCTGCGCATGAACAATCTTGATCATCGTTTGGGGATTCTTATCCACAAACTGCGACTCAATAGCCAGTACCGTAGGGTGGTGCTTCTCGATGAGTTCTTGCAGGAAGAAAAACTCCTTTTGCAAGCGAGCATACTGGTCCTCGAGTTTGTGGACATCAAACACTCCAAAATCGATGACCTCGACCTTGCTGCCCGAGGTATGCAATAGTGCATAGCCCATATACAATGTACCAGGGTCCACACCTAGGATAGTATGTTCTTTTACAAGTTTGTCAAGCATTGTACGGCATCAGTAATGAGTTGTTCTTTGTCATGTGTGCGAGAGTCCATAATGACTACTTTCTTCTGCAAAAGGCATGTGTCACCCGGTTTGATATTGGTGATAAGCGAGTAGCCAATAGTATGTTGTTTCTCTATCTTAATAGGGCGTTGCACGAGCGGTGTGTTGTTATACAAAGCACTCCAAGACATCGCACAACAGAGTTGCAGGTTGAGTTCATGCATCTGAATCCACAACCAACAATAATCCTGTCCTATATGATTCATGAGCGGATACCAATCGACTTTCTCCTCGTTGGCACCCAGCATCGCCAGATACGATATCGGTCCGGCATAGTCCACAGAAGTGATCTCATAATCGATCACCATAACCTCTTTTTGTTCCAATAGATGGCGGCGTGTCTTGACTTGTATGGTAGCCCCCTTAGGCGAGGTGGCCGTGAAATGGCGCTCAAGGCAAGGATGAGTCTTGTGCAGACAACGGTAGAACTCCTTGATTTGCCATGTGGCTAAGTCCAGACGCTCGTCGTGGAGGCGAATAGAGATGGAAGAGAGATTGAGGATGGGCTGCTCTATGCCGTTGATAAACGTGCTGAGGCGCTGTGGTCCTGAATAAAACTCTTCGAAATGCGCTGTCTGGCAGATATACCCGTTGGAGAAAGTGAGCTGTTGCTCAATATCGGCTTCGTGCTGCGCATCCCATTGGTGTTGCTCAATGGTCCAGTTGTTGTATTGTAGTAGTTCGTGCATAGTTTCTAGTTCTTATCTCGCCTGAAGGCTCGAACGATTATTCGCAAGCGAATGTTCAGAAGTTCAGGAGTTCAGGAGTTTAGCGAAGGGTTCTATCTCCTCTATTTCGTGGTTTCGCGGACGATGAGGTCAGTGGCGATCATTTCGGTTTGTGCGATACGTTCATCACCATTAAGGCGTTTGAGTAGTCGTATGATAGCATGTTTGCCTATCTCTACACCATGCTGCTCTACCGTAGTAAGCATAGGGAAGGTGTTGCGACAGAGAGGCGCATTGGAGAATCCGCAGATAGATAAGTCCTGAGGAATATTGAGTCCTAGAATCTGCGCGGCATACAATACTCCCGAAGCACAATCGTCATTGACGCAGAATATAGCATCGGGTTTATCCACCTGTTTGAGTATCATTGGGGTCTCAATAATAGCCTGTGCGCGGGAGTCGCAAGTGACAATCATCGAATCATAAATAGGCATACCATATCGTTGAAGGGCATCTCTCCAACCCTGATAGCGACGATGGGCTACCTCCAATTGCATAGGCGAAGAGAAAAACATAATGCGTTTACAACCCGTCTGTATGAGGTATTCCACGGCTTTGAAAGCACCGAGATAGTCGTCCGATACCACTTGGTCGCAAGGCAAAGATGGACATGGACGGTCGTATAGAACAAGCGGTATATCGGCATTGATGACCTCTTGTAGGTGTTGAAAAGTGTGGGTCTGTTTACTTATACCAGCTAATATACCAGCTACTCGACTAGCCATGAGTGTTTGGATGCTTAGGATCTCCTTCTCTACATTTTCGCCCGTTTGGCAGATAATAATGTTATATCCCGCCTCATTGGCCGTCTGCTCTATACCATCTAAGACAGAGGCAAAGAAATGGTGATTGACCTCAGGAAGGACAATGCCAATAGTCGTGTTCTTGCTCGTGCGCAAGTTGCTAGCCATAATATTGGGCTTGTAGTTGAGACGTTTGGCGCAATCACGCACCAACACCTTGGTGGGCTCGCTGATATCAGGATGATTCTGCAAAGCACGACTGACCGTAGAAACCGATATTCCTAACTCTTTGGCAATGTCTTTGATGGTGATGGATTTCATAGTGAGTGATGAACTATGAGTTATGAGTTGTTTTCGCGGGATTTGACCGCGCCACGGAAAATGACGAGTAGCGCTCCTGCTATGAGTACATAGTCGGAGTAAGGTTGGAGTTTGAGCATACTCATTACAGCTCCCGCTAATAGGACTGCTAGTCCGCTGTATAGTAAGATGTTAGACCATTTCATGAGAGTTGAGATTTGATAGTTGAGTGTTTAGTTGACGAGGTAGACTACTTCGCCGTCTGCGTGCATATGGTAATGCTCGCGGGCATAACGCTCTAGACTATCCTTGTTGTCCAAGGAGTTGAGCATGTTCTCTATCGATTGGGTTTGTTGGTTGATGAATTGAATCTCCAGTTTGGTATCACGTATTTCACGCGCCTTAGCAAGACGTTTGACAAGACTTTGATTGCCAACAAAAAGGTAAATAATAGCGAACAAGTACAAGGTGATGGCGTACTTGTTGATGAAAAACTTGCGAAGTTTTTGTTTAGTGGTCAATGGTTCTTTCATAATTGTTTCTGTTTAGAGTTTATTATTTGTGCAACTTTTTGCATTGCGAGTGCAAAGGTACTGCAAATTTTCGGTAAATGCAAATATTAGTTCAAATTTTTTGCGAAAAAAAACGAGACTGCCTTCTGACAGTCTCGTTTGGATATCGATTAGTCGGTTAAGCGCTTAAGCGGTTAACCGGCAAGGGGTTAATCCTCGTTGGTTTGAGTTGCCTCGTACTCCTTGATGAGTTTGTCTTGTACATCACCTGGAACGAGCTCATAGCTCTTAAACTTCATGGTGAAGGTAGCACGACCACCAGTGAGTGAAGACAATGTAGTAGAGTAAGAAGCCATCTCTTTGAGAGGAACCAAAGCCTTGAGTGTGGTGAAGTTCTTCTCAGTCTCCATACCGAGCACCATACCGCGGCGACCGTTGATGTCAGACATCACATCACCCAT
>JAZQSZ010000093.1:0-5602 GCA_045630365.1 Paludibacteraceae bacterium
CTCGGTTTTAGAGCGGAATGATGGTTTGGACACTTGTGCATTTTGACGCAAAGTGGCTTTTACGCTCTCAATACGATCTGGATATTCTGGCATAGAATCTAGCAACGACATAAATACATTGATCGCATCCACTGCCTTGTCAGACTGTGTACCGATATAGCCCATGAAGTATGACTCTTTTCCTGGCAATGGACCGCGTACTACGTTACCCGTTGCAGTGTAAGCCATTGAGCGTTTTTCGCGAATTTCGTCCAATACGATACCGGTGAAACCACCAGAGAAGTAGTGGTTAAATGCCTGGAACAATACTGATTGTTCTTTGTCATATGGCTTACCATTGAAATAGAAGTAGATGGTAGCTTGTTGTACGTTGGAGTTTGCCAAGAAATATACTTGAGTATTATCATATGTTTTCTTGTCAATGATTTCTGGAGAGGTTGATGCCTGCACACCTTTTTGCAATGGCAGATTCTTGGTCAAGATATCCTTTACTTCCTCTACTGGTTTTTGTCCACAGTAGTGGATGTCCAATGCATATTTGATAGCGTCCAAGAACTCAACTTTGAGCTTTAATTCATCCATGTAATATACTTCCATGAATGGAACCACATCTATATAATCCGACTTATCGCCATATAGTATATATTGACGCAAGGCATCTGCTTGCACACCGTCCACCTTTGACATCATAAAGCGGCTGGAGAGTTCGCTACCCTTGACAGCATCAAACTGCTTGGTGTCGAACTTAGGCATCAACATTTGGCGTTGTACCAATTGGCAAATCTCTGCTAAGTGTTCCTCGTCACCAATGATAGATACATAGAAGTAACTGCCATTTACACCATAACTACAACGACCACCCAACTCAGATAGTTGGCGACGGAAGTCTTGTGGCTCAATGTTAGGCATAATACCACCACGGTTCATCAATGAGGTTACATACTTCAACATTGGTTTTTTCTCGGTACCAATACCGAAGATTAAATCCAATGAGAAGATATTGTTCTTGGGGTTGGTAGCATAGTGCAGTTTTACATTCTCGTCAATATCAAGCACTTTCACATCATTCATGTCCATGAATGTTTGTTTCACTTCTCCTTGTGGCAATGCTTTGAACTGTTTTGCATACTCAGTTTCCTCATTATTGATGAGATCGAGCGGTTTGATAGCTGGTTTAGAGAGTTTACTCTTTTTAGGATCACCTTCTTCAAATGCCAAAGTCATGTGGTCTGCATCGAAATATTTCTTTGCGATGCGTTGAATATCTTCTTTGGTGAGTGCTTGAACCCTCTCGTTCTCAGTAAAGATAACATTGGTAGGAATGTCATAGATAAAGCAGTTTACCAATGCATCTATTTTGGTAGAAGAATTCTCGAATGCGAGTTTATAGTTTTGTGCCCACTCTGCTTTCACGGTTTGAATCAGCCAATCAGGTATATCTCCAGTTTTCAATCGGTTGATCTCTGCCATCACAATCTTCTCGGTAGCCGTGTTAGATTCGTACATCCGTTGCGCTGCATCATAGTATGGCACAGCCTCAATCAACACGCGACCTTGATCGCGCAATGCGAACACACCTGCTCCTGCAGAAGATACGGTGCCCTCGATATCAAGTTTATCCAGCAATCCCGTTTGGGTACTATTATTGAGCAGGCGTACAACAAACTTCAAAGGCATATCGTCTTCGTCGCTCACAGTTACACCATCCCATACCCAAATCACTTGTGGATAGTAGCCCAATTTGAATTTGTGTGATGGGTTACCTGCGAACGAAGTCTTAGGATATGTGGGACGCTCTGGCAATGGAGCGCTCTTAAGGCGACCGAAAGTCTCTTCAATCATTGGCTTAGTTGCTTCTGCATCAAAGTCACCCACAATGATAAGCGCCATGTTATTAGCTACATACCATGTATTGTAAAACTCAATCAGTTTGCTGAGTCGTGGGTTTTTGAGGTGCTCTGGCAAGCCGATTACACTACGCTCGTATGGTGAACCAGCAAACATCTCTGCCATCATGGTGCTATTGAGTTTGCGGCTGAGGTCGTCTTCGCCACGGTTGTACTCCTCGAATACGGTCTCCAATTCTGCTTGGAAAGTACGGAAGACTGGATCTATCAAACGGTCAGAGAAAATAGTCAACCATTTGTACATACTAGCTGCAGGGAACGAATTGTGGTAACAAGTCATATCATAACTTGTATATGCGTTTACGCTTGTTGCACCGATACCATCCAACAATACGAAGAAGTCCTCTACGGTAGCGTATTTAGCTGCCTCAATAGACACTTCGTTGATTTTCTTAGTGAGTTCCAAACGCTTTGCCTCGTCTGTAGTTTCTGCATACTCGTCGTATAGACGAATAATTTCCTCATAGAGTGGTTTCTCTTTTTCCCAATCCAATGCACCAATTTTTTGTGTACCCTTGAAGAGCATATGCTCCAAATAGTGCGCCAAACCAGTATATTCTGCAGGCTCATCTACAGCTCCGGCACGTACCGCTACATAGCCTGTCACGTCTGGTTGGTCATGATCTTCCCACAACATAACTGTCAAACCATTTGCCAGTTTGTATTCGGTCAATCCCTCGCGCGATTGCGCAAACAGCATGGTCATTGACATAACCACTGCCATGCTAAATAAAATCATTCTTTTCATATATTCTTGTCTTTAAACTTTAATCTTTAAACTTTCGACTTTCGACTTTCGACTTTCGACTTTCAACTCTGCAACTACCACTCCAACAACACTTTTCCACATTGTCCGCTGAGCATCACATCAAAGCCCTTTTGGAAATCATCAAAGTGGAAGCGGTGGGTAATCACTGGACTCAAATCCAAACCACCAACAAGCATTTGCTCCATTTGGTACCAAGTCTCCCACATGCGGCGACCTGTAATACCCTTGATAGTCAATGCATTGAAAATGATGTCTGACCAGTTAACCTTGGTGTCGCTTGGCAAAATACCCAATTGAGCAATGTTTGCACCTTTATACATATGTGCAATCATATCGTTGAAGGCAGATGGTGCACCAGACATCTCCAAACCCACATCAAAACCACGGATACCCAATTGTTTCATAGCGCCCTCTACGGTTTCGCCCTTAGCACCATTAACGGTAATGGTTGCACCCATCTTCTTGGCAATCTCGAGACGTTGCTCATTCAAATCGGTTACAACGATATTCTTCGCACCTGCATAACGGCAGATACCTGCAGCCATGGTACCAATGAGTCCAGCACCTGTGATGAGTACATCCTCACCCAACAATGGGAATGCCAATGCAGTATGTGTTGCATTGCCAAATGGATCCATGATAGCAGCAAAGTCATCTGGAATCTCAGGACGTACATGTACAATATTGCTCTCTGGGATAGCTACATACTCTGCGAAGGCACCGTCCTTGCCCATGATACCGACTGAGATAGTATTCTCGCACACGTGACCCATACCACGGCGGCAGTTACGGCAGGTGCCACAAACGATATGACCTTCCGCAGTCACACGGTCTCCTATCTTCACGCCACGAACGCCAGGACCAACCTCTACGGCTACACCCACGAACTCATGACCCATAATATAGGGTGGGGTGCAGTGGCTTTGTGACCACTCATCCCATTTGTACATATGGAGATCGGTTCCGCAAATAGCGGCTTTAGTAACTTTGATGAGCACATCGTTCACGCCCACTTGAGGCATTGGCACTTCTTCCATCCAGAGTCCTGGCTCTGCATAACGTTTTACTAAGGCTTTCATTGTTTTTCTTATTTTTTCAGAATGTCTAGTTGGTCTAGATAGTCCTGTTTATTTGATTACTCCTAATTCTTTTCCTACTTTTATGAATGCAGCAATACCTTTATCCAATTGCTCGGTGGTATGTGCAGCAGACAGTTGCACGCGGATACGTGCTTGACCTTGTGGCACTACAGGATAGTAGAAACCGGTCACATAGATGCCTTCTTCTTGCAATGCAGCAGCAAACTCTTGACTCAAACGAGCATCGTACAACATCACTGCGCAGATAGCAGACTCGGTAGGCTTAATGTCAAATCCTGCGGCTTTCATCTTGCTGATGAAGTACTCAGTGTTAGCATGCAAGCGGTCTTGCAACTCGTTGCTACGAGTCAAAATCTCGAAGGTCTTCAATCCTGCTGCAGCAATCAATGGAGGAATAGAGTTGGAGAATAGATATGGACGACTGCGTTGACGCAAGAGGTCAATAATCTCTTTCTTACCTGTGGTGAAACCACCCACAGAACCACCGAACGCCTTACCCAAAGTACCTGTGATAATCTCAATCTTACCCATGAGGTCGTAGCGCTCGGTCACACCGTGACCAGTCTTACCTACCACACCCGCAGAGTGACTCTCATCCACCATCACAAGGGCATCGTATTTCTGTGCCAACTCGTATATCTTATCCAATGGACACACATTACCGTCCATAGAGAACACACCGTCGGTAGCAATGATACGGAAACGTTGGTCTTGTGCTTTCTTCAATTGCTCCTCTAGATCTGCCATGTCGCCATTCGCATAACGATAACGCACCGCTTTGCATAGACGCACACCATCGATGATAGATGCGTGGTTGAGTGCATCGGAGATGATTGCATCTTGCTCGGTCAAGAGTGGTTCAAAGAGTCCACCATTGGCGTCAAAGCAAGCTGCATAGAGGATAGTGTCCTCAGTGCCGAAGAAATCAGAGATAGCCTGTTCGAGTTGCTTGTGGGTGTCTTGTGTACCGCAGATAAAGCGCACAGAAGCCATACCATAACCACGAGCATCCATACGGTCTTTGGCCGCTTGGATCAACTCTGGGTTGTCTGCCAAACCAAGATAGTTATTGGCGCAGAAGTTGATAACATCCTTTCCTCCTGCTACTTGAATAGCTGACGACTGAGGAGTGATAATCACTCGCTCGTTTTTATACAAACCTGCTTCCTTGATTTCGCTCAAGATACCTTGCAGGTGCTTTTGAAAATCGCTGTACATATAATTCTTAATTCAAAATTCTTAATTCAAAATTACATTCTATTAGGGACTTCAATGCCGAGGAGAGACATTGCACTCTTGATGACTTTGGCTACGGTTTGTGCCAATACAAGACGCAATGCACGTTTTTGCTCATCTGCCTCGTTGAGGATGCTATGGTCGTGGTAGAAACTGTTGAAGTCGCATGCCAATGCGTATGCGTAGTTAGCTATCACTGCAGGTGAGAACTCATCGCCGGCTTGACGCACTGCCACAGGATAATCCACCAAACGTTGAATAAGAGCAAGCTCCTTCTCAGACAACTCCTGAACTCCTAAACTCCTAAACTCCTGAACTCCCTGCGCTTTGCGCAACACACTTTGGATACGCGCGTAGGTGTATTGAACAAAAGGACCAGTGTTACCATTGAAGTCAATACTCTCTTCTGGGTTGAAGAGCATATTCTTGCGTGGGTCAACCTTGAGGATAAAGTATTTCAACGCACCCAAACCTACCATGCGAGCAATCTCATTTGCCTCGTCCTCGGTAATATCAGGTAGGGTGTTGACTTTATCTTTGGAAATCTCTTTGGCATCCGCAATCATTTGTGCCATCAAATCATCGGCATC
>JAZQSZ010000094.1:0-2609 GCA_045630365.1 Paludibacteraceae bacterium
ACCATACGGAAGCGGTGGAATAGCTGTTATACGTGTGAGCGGAGAGTCTGCAATCTCAATTGTAGATAGTCTTTTTCATGGTCGCAAGTCACTGAAAGAAGCGGCGGCATATACTGTCCATTATGGGGAGGTAAGGCGAGATGCGAGAGGTGAGGAAGTGTTGGATCAGGTGTTGGTCAGTGTTTTTCGTGCACCACACTCCTTTACGGGTGAGGATGTAGTAGAGATAGCCTGTCACGGCAGTGTGTATATCCAACAGACCTTGCTTCAGTGGTTGGTAGATGCAGGTTGCCAATTGGCTAAAGCAGGTGAGTTTACCCAACGTGCTTTCCTCAACGGCAAGATGGATCTCACAGAGGCGGAAGCAGTAGCCGACCTGATTGCTGCACAAACCAAAGCGGAGAAAGACCTCGCACTCAGTCAATTGAGAGGAGGTATATCCAACGAGTTAGCAGTGTTGAGAGAACGATTGCTGACCATCACTTCACTCATTGAACTAGAACTGGACTTTGCCGATCACGAGGAATTGGAGTTTGCCGATCGCAGTCAGTTGAACGAACTAGCAAAGGAGATTGATGCAAAAATCGGTCGTCTAGTGGCCTCGTTTAAGACTGGTAATGCCATTAAGCAAGGTATTCCTGTTGCTATTATCGGTGCACCTAATGTCGGCAAATCCACTCTACTCAATGCCCTTTTGGGCGAAGAGCGTGCTATCGTAAGCGATATTCAAGGCACAACGCGCGATACGATAGAAGACACATTGGTATTAGGGGGTATGTTATTCCGTTTTATTGATACCGCTGGTCTTAGACAAACCGAGGATACCATCGAGAGCATGGGTATAGAACGTAGTCGTCAGGCAGCACAAAAAGCAGCCGTGATTATTCACTTGCAAGATGCGACAAAGCCTGTGGATACCCTATCCGAATTGGATGACATAAGCGAGAAAAAGATTATCCAAGTATATAATAAGGTGGATTTGTTAGGCGAAAGGCGAGAGGCGAAAGGCGAGGAGAGGATTTTCCTCTCTGCCAAGAGTGGCGATGTGGAAGTACTAAAAGAAGAATTAATCGCCTATGCCACAGAGCAATGCGATATGCGCAATGCGGTAACTATCAGCAACACACGCCATTACGAAGCATTAGTTCGCGCACAAGAAGCCATCAAGCGAGTGCAGGAAGGTTTGCTCATGCAGATTAGTGGGGAATTCCTGAGCATGGATCTGCAAGACTGTCTAACGGCACTCGGCGAAATAACAGGACAAATCAGTTCACAAGAGGTTTTGAATAATATTTTCAGCAAATTCTGTATCGGAAAATGAGAAAAATAATCAATCTTATATTAGGAGCACTGATTGCTCTGCTAGCAGGATGCAAAACGCAACAACAAAGTGTCAAGCAAGAGAATCGTGCGGTCATGTATGGTCCACCTGCTTATTTCCAAGAGAAGGGAAAATAAATTGTAAATCGTAAATCAATATGATATTTTCAATGACAGGCTATGGCAAAGCCGAGAAACAAGTTGCCAACAACAAAAAACTGATCGTAGAGGTGAGAAGTCTCAACTCTAAATCACTGGACTTAAATGTGCGTATTGCACCACAATTGCGCAGCAAAGAATTGGAGATTCGCACATTGATAGGACAACGTTTGGAGCGTGGAAAAATAGACTTGAGTATCTACTATCAAGATGCAGCGCAAGAACAAGAAGCAAGCACTTATACCCCTATCAATCGCGAGGCTTTTGCTTATTATTACAAGGAGTTGACGACCCTGCAACAAGAACTAGGTTGGGCAAATAACCAAGATATTGTAAGCGCCATCCTGCGCATGCCAGATGTAACTAAAATACAAGAATCCAACGAGATAAGCGATGAGGAATGGACAATAGTACTTCAAGCCATAGACGAAGCGATAGATGCATTCAATGCATTCCGTAAACAGGAGGGTGCTTCGCTCTACCAGATGTTCTGCGATAAGTTGGACGCTATCGCTACCCTACTAGCAGAAGTAGAGCCATATGAGCAAAGTCGTATAGAGAAGATCAAGAATCGTATTGAGGCTAACCTAGAGCAACTATCCGCTGCCACTCAGCAAGCCGTGGATCACAACCGATTGGAGCAAGAGATGATATTCTATCTAGAAAAACTAGATATCACAGAGGAAAAAGTACGCTTGACCAATCACCTGAAATATTTCCGCGAGACCATGGATAGTGAGGGAGCAGGAGTGGGCAAAAAACTCGGATTTATTGCACAAGAAATGGGACGCGAGATCAACACCCTCGGTAGCAAGAGCAACCAAAGCGAGATGCAAATCATCGTGGTAAAGATGAAAGATATCCTTGAGCAAATCAAAGAGCAAGTGTTAAATGTGCTTTGAGAATTTTGAATTAAGAATTTTGAATTGAGAATTAACATGATTATTATCCTATGTGCACCTAGCGGGTCAGGCAAGTCAACTATGGTCAAACACTTGTTGGAGACCTACCCTGGACAATACGAACTATCTATCTCTGCCACCACACGCGCTCCTCGTGGACAAGAGCAACACGGCAAAGAATACTACTTCATCTCCCGTGAGGAGTTTGAACAACACATACAGAACAAC
>JAZQSZ010000095.1:0-7493 GCA_045630365.1 Paludibacteraceae bacterium
TACATATCGTTTCGCCAAATCGCCCTTAGTGATACCAAACTCGATGGCCTTCATCGGTACTCCGTGCCAGAGATTGACGATCTTAGCACTACCTGCGAGGCAGAAAGCTATATCCGACGAATAGGAATTGACAAACCAGTATTTTGCTCTCAATGCGTACCACAGTCCCTTGAGCGAAGCCACAAAGTATGCCTCATAACCCAAACTACGAATATGTGCTACAGTGGATTTTTTGGTAGAAATCCAAACGAGCTTACGGTTCTTAATATGCTCATTGGCGTAGATAAACTGATATTTGGAGTTATCATTGAATCCTCCTCTATACGAGCCAAAGACCAAAATCTTACTCGTTCTAGGAACGAGGTAAGACAATGGATAAACTATGTAACACAAGAGATATGCTATGAACTTAGCAAACTGTTTCATTATTCGCCGCGCAGTTTGTGTAATGTCTCGTTGATCAGTGTGCTAGATGTACCTTTAGTATATGGGAAATACACCACTTGGGCACCTACTGCTTGGAGGTCAGCCTCAATCTTGTTCCATTTATCTGTACCCTTCCAATCATCGCCTACGAACATAACATCAAAATGGTATTTCTCCCATGCTCCCATCTTGTTCATATTCTCTTGAGTTACCACCTCATCCACATACTTGATAGCCGCCACGATTTCCTTGCGTTCCTCAAATGGAATGACCGCTTGCTTGTGTTTGTAACTCACCAACTCATCGGTGGATACACCTACAATAAGGTAATCGCATTGCGCTTTGGCCTTGCGGAGCAAGTTCAAGTGCCCAATATGGAAAAGGTCATACACACCAGTAGTATACCCTACCTTGATCGGTTCGTACATATTGAGGAACTGCTCGAGACAGTAGAGTTGCCATTTCTGATTGCCCGTGAGTTGACTCATATCAATGTCACGACGAAACTCAGGGCGCTTAGGACCACACCAATCCTTGAAGTACGCATCCACAGGACGAGGCATTGGCACCTTGTTTGGCACAGGAATCTCTGGATACTTGATCTGCATCAATTCGCGCACGAGATACTTAGACTCTCCATTGCGCACACGAGTCAAGTCTAACGGATCTGCCATGCGGAGCAATGCATATGGATCGGTGTAAGGCATACCTGCCGTTTTGAAAGCATTGTAGTAGGAACTAGAAGACTCACGACTGAACACATCATCCATAAATTGGAGGAAGTCAATCTTCTCTCCTTCGCGATAACGCTCGTAGAGATAAGACATATCCTCTGGTTGTTTGAGCACCAATACAGGGTCAAGGAAAGTATAGCGTTTGGAGAAATCCTCCACGATCCAATCTTTGGAGAGTAATTGGTCCATACCGCCAAAAATAAGGTCGCTACTCTCGCCTACAATCAATCGTGTTACACCATCTGCTTTGGCCTGAAGTGCTGCTTGGTACAGTTGTGGCTCAATGGAGTGAACCGGAGCATGCTTGGAGCGCATAACAGGCTCAAGGCAGTTTTGCACCGTGTTCCAGTCGATATCCACATAATGTAGATTCAACCCATAGTATTGGGCATAATATTCTGCACGAGCCAACTCCTCTTTTTGGTATTCACCACCCAAGAAACGAAAGGTATAGGCATCACAACCAGGCATATAAGATGCCAAAATAGCAGAATCCATACCGCCAGAAAGACAGATACCTAGTTTCTCGCCTTTGAGAGAGTCAAAGACCTTTTGGATAGCCTCATCTATCTCCACAGCTGTACGAACATAAGTAAAATCTTTGTTATCTGGCAATGGTATATTCTCGTGATGGAGTCCTGGGTAAAAATCCATGCCTTCGCGCTCTATATAGCGGAAAGCAAGGTAGGAACTCATGCAAAAATTCTTGTTTATCATATATCTTCTTTGAATGTTATTTTCTTATTTTGTTCTTCGCCCTCCACGATGTAGATGGGTACCTCAGGCATATGCTCATGCACGATACCACAATCGTCTGTGGCTGGCAAATGGCATGCAGCGCAAGCCTGCTTATCGCAAATATCTGCTCCGAGCGCTTTAGTGTATGCCTCGGCTATCAACTCCAAACGGAATGCCTGTGGCGTTTGGGCACGCATAATGGTAGAGCGTTGCGGAATACGCGCTACCCTGCCATCCACCATCTCATAAACCGTATCTGTGGAAGGGATAGCCACCGTCACCGCCTCGTGTTGCTCCAAGACCTCGCAAACACGAGCAATGATATCTTGACTCACAAACGGACGCGCCGCGTCATGAAGGAGAAGATTCACTTTCTTTTGGCGATTGGCTATTGGAAATTGTCTATTATTTTCCTCGCCTACAGCCCATAGCCTATAGCCCATAGCCTTTATTGCATTCACGCTCGATTCCCATCGCTCTTTGCCACCAGGAATAATCTGGCGAACTTTCTGCCATGCATTTGCCAGAAGCATTTGCTCAGCATAGGCAATATAATCAGGGTGCATCACGATACACACCTCATCGATACAAGGCGATTGCTCAAAAGCATTCACAGCATGCTCCAAGACCGAGCGACCGTCTGCTAAAGGAAGTAATTGCTTTGGGGTATTTCCTCCCACGCGTGCTCCTATACCTCCTGCTAATATGACAGCGATGTTATACATTGACTTTCAACTTTCGACTATTCACCTCTCGCCTCAAGAATCATCTCCGCTATCTCACGGATAGCACCTTCGCCACCTTTCTTGGTCAACTGAATAATACCAGGAACCGCCTTCACCACCGCTACCGCATTGGCGGGACAAGCCGCTACACCTGCGTGTTGCAAGAGATCTAGGTCGTTGACATCATCACCTACAAAACACACCTCATCTAGAGTGATTCCCAATTCCTTGCAAATCTCCTTAGCTGCATCAAGTTTGGTCATCTTCACACCATCCACCACACGACCTACGCCAGTATATACATATTCCAAACCAAGTTTCTTGCCGCGTTTGAGACCAATATTCGTATTCTCACTAGTCAATATACCACAAGGAATGCCTGCTTTGCGAAGCAAAACAATACCCATGCCGTCATAGACGCAGAACTTCTTAAACTCATCGCCACTCTCGGTATAATACATACCGCCATCGGTCATACAACCATCCACATCGGTCAAAAATACTTTTACTGGTTTCATGCTACATGTTTGATTATTCGGGCACAAAGGTACGATTTTTTTTTGAAATAACCAAGAACCATTGTCTATTTTCTAAAAAAAACACTACACAATTTGTGTAGTCCATAAAAAATAAGTACCTTTGCAGTCAAATAGCGAAAATGAGAAAAAACGGTTACATATTTATCGGTTTATTCCTACTAATGCTGATCTTGGCGTTGTTGGATGTATGTTGCGGTTCCGTCTGGATCTCGCCTCTCTCAACTTTCAACTCTCAACTCTCAACTCTCAACTCTCAACTTCTCCTCCACCTCCGTTTACCTAAGATGCTAACCGCTATCCTTGCTGGTGCTTCGCTTTCGGTGGCAGGATTGATGATGCAGACCCTCTTTCGCAACCCATTGGCAGGTCCTTATATCTTAGGTGTTTCCTCCGGTGCTAGTCTCGGTGTAGCATTGGTAACAATGTGTGGCACCTTCTTGACTTTCAACTTTCAACTTTCAACTTTCAACTCTCAACTCATAGCCTCAGCCGCCATCCTCGGCAGCATACTGACGATGTTGCTTGTGATGGCTTTTGCGCGTCGTATTCGCAGCAATGTTACACTATTGATAGTGGGTATGATGGTAGGTAATATCGCAGGTGCATTGGTCAATATGATTCAGAACTTCGCCAATCCCGATTCACTCAAACTCTTTATTGTCTGGACATTAGGTTCACTTAGCGGTGTCAGTTGGGACGAACTTCCCACACTCGCTATTTGCATACTTATAGCCACAATCGTTGTGCTGATGCTCATCAAACCGCTCAATGGTCTATTGCTCGGCGAAGATTATGCGCGCGGGTTAGGTATTCATATAGAACGCACCCGTTGGATGATGGTGTTGGCATCATGTTTGTTAGCAGGTAGTGTAACGGCATTTTGTGGACCTATCGCTTTTATCGGAGTAGCAGTGCCTCATATCGCACGCGGCATTTTTGCGACCAGTAACCACCGTCTAACGGTACCCGCCTCTGCACTGATCGGAGCAAATATCCTGCTCGTCTGCGATATTCTTTGTAACATAGGTACCTATTCGTTACCGATCTCCACAATGAGCGCTCTCTTCGGAGCACCGATTATTTTATGGATTGTTTTGAAAAAGAAATAAAGATGCGAAAAGTTATTTGGCTCATATTCTGTTTTGCACTGGTAGGTTGTCGCACACAGCAGCAATCCCCATTGCCTATTGCCTATAGCCCTTCTCCCGACACCACCGCTCTTCCCGCATTTCCTGCAGAGGCACTGTATGTGATAGGCGCACAATGGGAGGCTGATAGTCTATTGCAACAAGAATTGAGCATTGCGGATTATATGGAGCAAGAACTCATTCGCCTCTATCCAGAGGTGGCATACAAGGGATATATCAATCGTCTTTGCGCCGTAGCCGACCGCCTACTCTTAGACTCCAAGCAACGACCCACCCTCTTTGCGCCAAAAAGACAAGAGATATCCTTCGGCAAAACATCTGCCGCGAAGCGATCTACAGGCCTAGCCGATTTATACCTCTACCTTGACTCTCTCTCCCAATCCGAGGAACTACAACTCATGGATTTCACACCACAAGAGCAAGCCGACTGGGATGCCTTGCAATCGCTCGTTCACAACCCACAACCACTCACGCGCGAAGCATTTGACACGCTCAATATTGAATTCTTTGACGAAGAGAATATCCTCATTACACTCTTACTTTGGCGAGGACCTCGTATGTTCTACCGTGTATTACAGAGCAAAGCTCGTGCCGAGAAATTGGCGTATTACTACTATGGCGATGCTACTAATAATGGTCGCCCCGGCGATGCCTTTAAGCATATCTATGTCAACGTGCTATTGCGCACATATACAGGCGATTGGCTCTCACACGCCATCATGGATGTGTTTTGGGAATGGAAAAGTCCCAATGCTCCTTGCGACCATTTTATGGACCTGCACAATAATATCATCGGTCGCCAAACGCGCTACCAAGACTTCACGCAATTCGATGCACAATGTTCCGACACGCGCTATTGGTTGCAATGGGCAGAGAATGTGCAACATCTCGTACAAGATTCTGTAAATGGTCATCGCCAAGGTTGGGACAAAGAGACTCCTACCTTTATCGTCGAGCCCGCAGCCAAACGAGACGACTACCAGCGAGTTGACGGATGGGTTATGTTAATCCCTATTTTCAATCCAAATACTTTTGTGCAAAGGAGCAAATCGGGCGGATGGTGTACTGATGCTCGGCAGCCCATTCCACGACTGCCTGCATCAGCATCTTTCCTATTCCTCTGCCACTCTCATAAGCATAAGTATGCAGAATAGACATTTCTCCATCTGCCAAACTAAACTCTATCTTACCGACTACCTTGTCATCCTCCATGGCAAGGATAGTGCTATCTTGAAAAGTGATTGTTATCATATTGGTATGAACTGTTTAGTGGACGGCGCAAGCACCTACTGTTTAGTGTTTAGCGAACTTAGTTTTCAAACTGCAATTCGCCGTTGCGAAGGATAACAATAACGGGTTTGGTGTGATCCACTTTACCTGCAATAATACTCTTACTCAATTCGTTGAGTACTAAGCGCTGCAACGCACGTTTCACAGGACGAGCACCGAACTGTGGATCAAAGCCTTCCTGGGCAATATAGTCAATAGCATCATCCGTTACTCGCAGGTCTATTCCACTATCCATCAACATCTTATGTACACCCGCGATCTGCATAGACACGATATCACGAATCTGTTTCTCATTGAGCGGAGTGAACATAATGGTCTCATCAATACGATTCAAGAACTCTGGGCGAATCGTTTGCTTCAACAATTCTATCACCTGCTGACTCGTCTGCTCATGTGGAACACCTTGCTCCTCATTCTCTCGAATCAATTGACTACCTAAATTAGAGGTAAAGATAATCAGCGTATTCTTAAAGTTCACCGTACGACCCTTGTTGTCGGTCAAACGACCGTCATCCAACACCTGTAGGAGGACATTGAACACATCTGGATGTGCCTTTTCGATCTCATCAAATAGCACCACGCTATAAGGTTTGCGACGGATAGCCTCAGTGAGTTGACCACCCTCATCATACCCCACATAACCCGGAGGCGCGCCAATCAATCGAGTGGCAGCAAACTTCTCTTGATACTCCGACATATCAATGCGCGTCATCATATTCTCGTCATCAAACAAGTAGTCCGCCAAAGCTTTGGCCAACTCCGTTTTACCCACACCCGTCGTTCCCAAGAAGATAAACGAGCCAATTGGTCGTTTAGGGTCTTGCAAACCAGCACGAGAGCGACGGATAGCATCACTAACTGCCTGAATAGCTTCATCTTGCCCCACCACACGTTGGTGCAGTTCTTCCTCTAAGTGCAGAAGTTTATCGCGCTCAGATTGCATCATCTTGGTGACTGGTATACCGGTCCAACGAGCCACAATCTCGGCTATATCATCCTCATCCACTTCCTCTTTGATAAGACTCTCACCTTGCATCGCGTGCAGGGCATCTTGTGCCGCTTTGATATTCGCTTCCGATTGTTGCATCTTACCATAGCGAATCTCTGCCACCTTGCCATAGTTACCTTCACGTTCTGCCACTTCCGCCTCATGCTTCATCTCCTCGATACGCGCTTTTTCGTTTTGGATAGTGGCAATATAACCCTTCTCTTTCTCCCAACGCGCATTCATCTCTTGGGCTTGCGCTTGCAGTTCCTTTAGCTGATCCTCGATAGCCGATAGTTTCGCCTTATCGTGCTCGCGTTTAATAGCCTCACGCTCAATCTGCAGTTGCATAATCTGGCGATTGAGATCATCCAATTCCTCTGGTTTAGAGTCCACCTCCAAACGTAGTTTAGCGGCCGCCTCATCCACAAGGTCAATGGCTTTATCTGGCAAGAAACGATCGGATATATAGCGAGTTGAGAGTGTTACTGCTGCTATGAGCGCATCATCCTTGATACGCACTTTGTGGTGGGTCTCGTAGCGCTCTTTCAATCCACGCAAAATAGAGATAGTAGCCGCTTCATCGGGCTCGTCCACCATCACCATCTGGAAGCGCCGCTCAAGGGCTTTGTCGGTCTCAAAGTACTTCTGATACTCGTCCAAGGTAGTCGCTCCCACGGCACGCAGTTCCCCTCGTGCCAAAGCAGGCTTGAGGATATTAGCGGCACCCATGGCGCCAGAGGTCTTGCCAGCACCCACGAGCGTGTGTATCTCATCTATAAAAAGGATGATTTCACCCGCCGCACTAGTCACCTCTGTGATGACACCCTTGAGGCGCTCCTCAAACTCGCCTTGGTACTTCGCACCAGCAATTAGTGCACCCATATCTAGGGAGTAGATTTGTTTCT
>JAZQSZ010000096.1:0-9260 GCA_045630365.1 Paludibacteraceae bacterium
TTTAGCTTGTTTCAAACTCTCTGCTTGTTCTGGTGTTTCTGGCTCTTGCTCAAGTGAATTGAGGAAATTAACGAGAGCTACAGTGTTAAAATTACCAGTCTCATCGTAGAAAGCACGACGTTGACTAATCAATTGGTGAGGGTTATTACCGATGCAAAGTTCGCTAAGTTCCTCTGCAGTAACATCCATACCGATTTTCTCTGCTTGCTCGCCCAACGTGTAATTCATAACCAAAAGTTGCCATGCTTGGTTGCGAAGTTGAATGCTGAGATCCTCGTTGATGTCAGAAGAACCTGTCTCGATTTTGTACACTTCTGTGAGTTGATCCTTTGCTGCTTCATACTCAGTGTAGTGCAATTTGTGACCAGCTATTTCTGCCACATTTTCACGACCTTTGTTAAAGAAACTACTTCCTGAGTTAAGGAAGTCTCCAAGGATAAATGCTAACATAGCCACACCTACAACAACAAGTAGGATGGTGCCATGATTTCGAATTGATTGTAATGTTGCCATAATATTTTTAGTGTTTATAATTCTCTAAATTTTGGTTGTCAAACGCCAAAAAGTCCGCAAAGGTACAACTTTTTTTTGAGATAAGCAAATATTTTGTCGTTTTTCCTTTAAAATTAATTTGTTCCATCAAAAGTTGGAGCCGTTGCTTGACCCTCTGTGGAAATATCTTTGCGATGAAGAACGTTGTTGATAGTCATGAAAATAATTTTCAAATCCAAAGACAACGACAAGTGATCAACATACCATACATCGTATTCAAATTTTTTGGTATGTGTAATGGCATTGCGTCCATTCACTTGAGCCCAACCAGTGATACCAGGACGCACCTCGTGGCGACGCATTTGTGTTGGGGTATAAAGTGGTAAATACTTGACTAGTAGCGGACGAGGTCCTATAAGAGCCATGTCGCCTTTGAGTACATTGAATAGTTGGGGAAGTTCATCTAATGAGGTAGAACGGACAATTCGTCCTACTTTAGTAAGACGTTGTGCGTCAGGCAGAAGTTTACCTTCGGCATCACGTTCATCAGTCATGGTCTTGAACTTGATAACGCGGAATACTTTGGCATTTTTACCTGGTCGTTCTTGTGTGAAAAAAACACCTGCACCTTTATTTGCAAAGTGCAACCAAATAGTGACAACTAATAGAATTGGACTTAAGCATATTAATGCGATTAACGCAATAGTGAAGTCTATCAGTCGTTTGAAAAAGTTTTTGTACATCAATTATAGTTCAATGCCGTTTTTAGTTAGAATATCTTTACCTGCCTTATAGCTTGTACATGCCATAATGTCCTCTGGATCAAGGAATAGATCAAAAGTCTCCTCAAGTAGTGTGATGATGTTAAGTTGGTGAACAGAATCCCACTCACTAATTGTTTCTTTACTGAAATTGTCACCTAATTGCTCTGCTGTGGCGCCAAATACCTCTGTAAAAATGGCGTTGTATTTCTCTAAATTAGTCATAATGTATTTATCTTATTTGTATTGTATAATCTCGTTATGAACCCGTCATGAACCCGTAATTCCTAGGTTAATGATAGTTTGCTATATAATTTTTTGCCTGCTTCATTCTTGGGTATATCATCAATAATACGCACTTCAAAGGAAGTAGCTACGATATGTGTCTTTTGTACGAGGGTGTCTTTGACCTTCTCCTGTTTGTTTGTGTTGGTGATATAAACGATCATCTTTTCATCGGTACCGACACAGGCACATTCAATGTCACATTCCGTTTGAACAATCTGCTCGCATTCATCCAATCCAACTCGCATACCGAATAGTTTGAGGAAACGTCCCATTCGTCCAATGATATAGTAGCAACCATCTTCGTCAAAGTAAGCGAGGTCACCTGTACGAATATAGCCGTTTCGTTCGTCTCCAAGAGCTAAATCTGCTTGCTCGTGTGCATAACCCATTGTGACATTCTTTCCACGATAGCACATCTCTCCTTCAGTATGAGGAGTAGTGATAAGTTTGCCATCTGCATCAATGAGTGATAATTCGCCGTTAGGTACTGCTATTCCGATACTTCCAACTTTGTCAAGTGCCCATTTGGCTGGTAGATATGCCATACGTGCTGTACATTCTGATTGTCCGTAGGTGGCAATCCAACGCTTCCCTTTGTCGCGACAATACTCTGCAAACTTGGTGTTGAGGTCCGTTGGCATTTTTCCTCCTCCTTGTGTAAGTAATTCAAGATGAGGAAGATCCATTCGGAAGAAACGCATCAGGTTGAGGATGTGGAAACTATATGGAACGCCTGTAAAAGAGGTGGCTTGCTGCTCTTTGAGGAATTTCCAAAAGTTGATGTCAGTCATGCTAAGTCCGGTGATAAGAATCGTAGCACCTACTCGTAAATGACTGAATACCATGGATAATCCCATTGTGTAGTAGAGCGGTAGAACCATCAATGGACGATCAGTTTCTTTGAGCTCAAAGAAGGTCGATATGTTCAGTCCAGCAGCTTCAATGTTTTCATATTTGTGTCGCACTAATTTTGGACTACCAGTACTTCCTGATGTGGGGAGTAAATGGGATAACTCAGGGTGTAAAACACAATGATTATCAGATACTTTGCATAATTGATATCCGAATAGGGAGTCTACAACCTCTCCTTGTAATGTTACATTGGATGGTGCACAAATATAAGATGGTTTGTAGGTCTCAAGGAGTTGTTGATAGAGCGAAACTTCTGTCTTAACATTGAGGATAAGAGGGACAAGTTGGCGACTCTCTAACATACTTATGGTCCATGCAATACCGCCGACATTATTCTCGACTAATAGGAAGCATAGAGCGCGTTCGGGAATCTTGGCGCTGATTTGTTGCGAGAGTAGAGTGATATCTGCATAGGTAAGTTGGTCGCCATTGGAATCAATAGCGGCAATGCGTTGTGGATTGATATGTTGTAGATTGAGAATCATTATATGGATGCGCAACCATCTACGCCAAGTATTTGTCCGGAAATATAATTGGCTCTATTAGAAGCAAGGAACGCGCACGCATGCGCGACATCTTCAGGTGTACCTAAACGTCCAAGAGCTATGCGTTGGATGCGTTCATCAATTTTGCTGCCGTCAGATTCGTATAATTCAGTAAAACGTTCTGTTTGTACTATACCAGGAGCCACGGCATTTACTCGAATACCTTGTGGGGCTAGTTCTTTGGCTGCAGACTTAGTCATAGAGATAATTGCACCTTTGGTTGCAGAATACGCTACTTGTCCAGGAGATCCTAGTACCGCTGTGACCGAGGCGATATTGACAATGCTACCTCCTCCATTGCGTGCCATGAGGCGACTGCATAATTGGATAAGTTCAAGCGCAGCAATGACATTGACAAGGAACATGCGCTCTGTTTCTTCGCGCATGATCATGCCAATCTTGCGATTGTATACGATGCCAGCATTGTTTACCAGGCAGTCAATTCGTCCTTCTTTCTTGAATATCTGCATCAGGTTCGCTTTGACACTAGCAGCGTCTGTAATGTCCATTACTACAGGATGAATCTTTTCATTATCTGTTGTGAATTCTTGTCTGTCACATGCATAGACAATTGCACCATCCGCCGCAAATTGTTTTGCAATTTGACGCCCGATACCCTGTGCTGCACCAGTGATAATACAAACCTTATTATCTAATAATGTACTCATAATTTAGGATAGTCTTCTAGCTGGATTGCCAAATACAGTCCAGTTGTCTTCTACATTGCGGGTCACGAAACTGCATGCACCAACATGGCAGTGATTACCTATTTGAACTTCGTGATTAATTACTGCTGCGGAGTGTATCATGTTCTCGTTACCAATTGTTATTCCTCCAATCAACATTGTGTGTGAGTCAATACGATTCCAATCTCCGATGACTACATCGTGTCCAATAATCATATTGGATTGAATAAAATTATAATCACCAATCTTGGCATCAGCAGCTACTGTTGTGAAAGCACCTACCATACAACCTTTTCCTAGTTGTACATTAGATCCAATTCGTGCTGTATTATGAATCATAGTTAGGAACTCACCACCTCGATTAATAATGGCTTCCATACATGCTCTGCGTGATGCACCACCTATAGAGCAAATGAATATATCATTCTCTTGAGGTTGATACTCTGATATGGTGCCTAAGATAGGAGGATAACCAGTGAAAGCGTCCAAAGAATGAATATTGTCATCAATATACCCCTTGATGTCATATTCCGTTTGATAGCCAACACTTTCGCGTGCCATGTCGTACATGACGCGTCCCATTCCGCCTGCTCCTATGATAATTAAATGTTTCATATTTTTGTTTAATTAGCCCGCAAAGTTACTGCTTTTTTTTTGATTATGCAAATTATAGACGTGCTTTAATGGTTTGCTTTAGTATTTGTGCGATATGTTTTGCTATATTATCCGAAGCAAAACGTTCTTGGCAATCTTGCGCAATGAATTGTTTGTTATATTGGTGGAGATTGCGACTCATTTGTATAATCGCTTGTTCTAGAGCTTGCTGGTCATTCGTAGGGATTAGTATACCATTTTTTTGAGTGACAATATCACGTGGTCCTCCGCAATCCGTAGCGATTATAGGCAGTCCGCATGCCAAAGCTTCAATATAGGCTACACCAAAGGTTTCCGACTGTGATGGAAGTACAAACATATCACTTTGTTGTAGTAATGTGACAATTTCTTGCTTTGACTTATGTCCTATAAGTCGTATTCTATCTCCTATATGTAATTTTTCAACTAACGTTTGTAGTTTTTGTTTTTCAGAGCCATTACCGATGATACAGAGTTGTAATTCTGGGGATGAAATGTTTGCTACAGCTTGGATTAGCATATCAAAATGCTTTTCTGGTATAAGGCGCCCTGTAGTGATTAATTGGATGGACTTTTGTTCCTTTAGATAGGATGTTGAGTAATGAAATTCTTTACCTACCATATTCGGTATCACGATAGAGTCAAAACCGATTTGTCGTAATATATTATCCTTAAGGGCTGTAGATACTGTAATGAGTTGATCAATAGACGAATATACTCGTTTCGCTGTCAAAATCGTGCTGTTGGGAATATGGCTGTATGCCATTTGACTCCAATGTTCCATAGCAACAATTGGGATGTGGTATTTCTTCCGTAAAGGAATGGCTTTTAGTGTGTTGTTCAGATAGTGAGAGTATATAACATCTGGTGTTCCATGTTCTTGTACTGCACGTTTATATATCAACTCTAGTTGCCATGCATAAAATACATCTTTTATTCGCTTAGGTAAGAAGAATAGTAAAGCGTATGGCAGAAGGAAGATATTGTATGTTGCGATGTTATTATATACATCACATTGTACTCCTAACTTTCGCCAGTAGAAACGGAAACGTGTATCCACACTCAATATAGTGACTTGATGTCCTAATAGAGAGAGTGCTTCAGCTTGGTCTTTTTCAAAACATCCCCATGTGGGATCTTGCTTGGAAGGATAACCGCGTGCTATAAGGAATACTTTCATGATTGGACGATTTTGCTCTGTAATGCTTTGAGAAAACTATGCCCATATTTAAGGTCTGGTTCCATATAGTTTCCCTCTGCCCATTCATTCCAGGACATTAAGAATAGGATTTTATGTTCCTCTTTTTTGTTTTTAATCAAGTCTAGTGCTATGTCAACTTGCTCAGCAAAAACTTCAGGAGTACTATTGGTATAAATGCGTGCTTTTTTACCACTGCGTGGAGATCTATCCCAATTTGGAATAATCGTAGGATAGACGTGCTCTTGGGTGTCTTCTTGCGAATATAAGTGTCGGTTGATTTTTCGTTGGTCACACTTAGAAATAGGATAATACTTGAACAAACGGATGGTAATTGCACGATATATTATGTCCCAAAGTGTTCGACAACAAAGATCAGCACGATTATAGCCGCGACTATTTATTGCATCGAAACCTAACTCAAGAATATGCTGATAGATGTTTGCCGCTTGATTAGGAATACGCTTGAATAGCAAATCTTTCAAACGTATATGATCGTTTATAATGCTTTGTTGTATACCTACAAAATGAATACCATTGAGCCCATTCTCTTTTGCTAGTTGTTGCCATAATTGAATAAATGTATTAGCAGATGGAATATCAGTTGGGCTCCATACAAGGAATAACGGTTTGTTGTCAACTGTAATATATCGTTTATCTTTCAAAGCTGGTAGCACATCATAAAAATGTTTGATATATTCATCTTCATTATACACCATTTGCATAAGTGTCATTTCCTTTTGTTGTCGTGTTCCTGCTTCCCAACTTTTATTGGTCCAACTATGATTGGCCCATCCTAAACAAAAAGGAAAATCCGGTTTCCCGCTACTTAATACCTCTTGAAATGGGCGTTCTAATAGTTTATGGTCATGACTAAACCAATAATGCCAATAGCAGAATCCTTCTATACCTGCTTCTTGGGCCATTTGTGCTTGTTGCTCTCGTACTTCAGGTACACGCAAGTCATAGAAACCCAAATCTGCGGGAATGCGAGGTTGGTAATGACCCTTGAATAAAGGCTTAGCCTTTGCTACATTGGTCCATTCTGTAAATCCCTTACCCCACCATTTGTCATTTTCAGGAATAGGGTGGAATTGTGGCAGATAAAATGCTATAACGCGTGCTTTTGGATTTTTGGCTTGTTGCATGTTGGTTTACTGATTAGTCATAGTTCGTATTACTTTAGCTGGTACTCCTGCTGCGATGGAGTATGGTGGAATATCTTTGGTTACGACGCTGTTAGCTGCTATGATACTTCCTTTGCCAATGTGCACATTTGGCATAATCATGGCGCCTTCACCGATCCACACATTATCTTCTATAATAACTGGACCAGAGGTAAATAATGGACGACATTTAGGAGCAATATCTAAAAGTTCTATGTTTGCTTCCCCATGTGAATTATCTGTGATTAGTACACGTGGACCAGTCAATACATTATTTCCGATTACAATACGATTAATTGCAGTAATGTGCGATTGTGGACCTATGTCGCAATGATTTCCGATATGTATTTCAGGTGTAAATTGCTGATTTGTATGGCTATATTTTTTCCATGCGGTTAGAATGTTATAATCGCCGATACTACAATCATCTCCAATCCAAATACAGTCTGTGTCGCGGTATGTGCTATTGGTTGATAGAAGTGTGTTTTTACCAATATGTTTGAATTTATTTTTCATATATCCAGTAAAAATACATTTCTTAACCGCTATCCATGAATAAAATAGCGACCTAGGAATGAACAATGAACATATGCGTCCTATGAATGTCAATATTATTTTCATTTTTAATGGTTGAATTTTGTCCAAATTTGTTTGTAAATATAGATCCCTATAGCTATAGGTAACAATATTACCGATGCGATAAATATACTACAGTTGGCAATGCAGTCAAAAAATAATGGTATAATGCGGGAAGTTTCTACTTTCTTTCGTATTTTATGTAGCGCAATATCTATGAGTTCTACCGATAATCTTAATAATAGAAGAAATCGTTTATATCCTTGTACATCCTTAATTTTATAAAGTAAATATTTTGTAGTTCCTAACTTCAATTTAGTGATGGATCCACTACTAGTTTTGCCAGTTGGGCATCTAAAGTAGTCAGCACCGCAGTATCCTTCAATGCGTTGGATATTTGGTTGGGCAGAAAATACGTTGATATGAAACTCCCAATCTTCCCTTTCTTTTACTTTGGAGGTGCTTGAAATATTGTGTCTCTGTAAAAATGATTGTTTGTATAAAAAAGCGTGAAGTGGAATGGTTCCAAAAGTTCCCCAACCAATGAGAAGTTTACTAAGATTGAAAGTAAAACCTTTAATCTTAGCTTCTTTTGTTCCATTAGGATACGATATGGAATAATCCGTGTATGTTACATCCAATTGGAGTTTATCCATTATTTTACATTGTTTCTCCAATTTGCGTTGGTCTATTGTATCGTCTGCATCTAGGAATTGAATAAATTCACCTTCTGCCATTTCTAGTCCCATATTACGGGCAGAGGCAGAACCTCCATTCTCTTTCTGTATTAGTCTGATGCGATTGTCTCCTTCAATAATTTTTTGTATTATCTCAACACTATTATCGGTAGAACCATCGTCCACAATAATCATCTCCCAATCAGAAAGGGTCTGCTGTTGGACAGATGATATCGTAGCTGCAATATAGGGTGCCGCATTATAGCATGGTGTAATGATAGAAACTTTCATACTCAAATTTAATCATTAGTTGATTCAATAGGTGTAAGTTGTAAATACGGCGAATAATATGCAAGTTGCAAGAGAAGGAATGTTTGTTGAATATTATATGCTTCAAATAGTGACATAATAAAAAAAATGCAGATAGCAACTACAGCAAGATTTCCGATAGGTGTGAGGGCTTTTAGTGCCGTTTTCATAACGAAACTAACTAGGTAGATAAATGTACCGCACAAGATTAATCCACCTTGCAGTAGGAGCATGAGCCAAAGATTATGTGGGCCAGACGCATCTAAATAGGTGAGATTCCATTCAATGTTTTGGACACCAAAACCTAACCAAGGACTTTGCTGTATCTTATAGACTGCATTGCTCCAAATATCGGTTCGTTTTGTGAAAGTAGTGTCTTTAGATAAGGCGTCTTCAATGAAGCGTGTCAATAAGTCTATTTCTTCAATGGAATTGCCTGCCCATACGATAATAAAGAAGAATGTGATATAAATCCCTAAGAAAATAGCTAAATATATTTTAGGATGTTTGATAATTCTATGTATAAGTATATAGATTGCAAGCAAACTAAGTCCTACAGTAGATGTCATTGAACCGACCGTGTGAACAGTCCACAAAGCAACTAGTATGAGTAGAAAAAGATTGAATCGTCCTCGTTTCGTTGATAATGTGTACATAGCTTGAGCGGTAATGCCTAATAAGCATACAAATCCCATTTGATTATAGTTACCCAAAAGAAAGCGTCTAGGGTCTCCTGTTCCAGCCCACTCATAATCAACCCATAATCCATCTGGATAGATGAAAAGCAATATGGCATTTAAGTAAATTAAAAGAGAAAAACCGATACTGATATATTTGTAGTTGTTGATTGGATCGCTTTGCCAATAGCACACACCTAAAAGCAAAATGAGAATTACATTCAACCATTTGAATATAGGGGTTAATCCCATGCCTATAGCCGTAAATGCGAGACATGTATAAAACAACCACCATAGATTGGTTCTCCAACTGAAGTTATTTATTTCAAAGGAGTTTCTG
>JAZQSZ010000097.1:0-8589 GCA_045630365.1 Paludibacteraceae bacterium
TCAACCGTATGTAGATGGGTTTGTATCATCTATTGCGTAAAAATATACTTTTTTTGTTAATTTTTTAATATAGTTCGTTGTTGATTTAAATAATCCTTGTTGTTTTGTATTGCAGTGTCATCTCGTATATAGTTCCCTAAATTAAACAATATTTTGCTCTCTAATTGTCGTACGGCTGAATGAGTAAAGCGAATGAGCAGATCGTTCGAGCCGTATGGCGAGATAAGAATAATTGTCGACTATAATTGTCGCCAATCAGAGTCGATACTATATTTTATTCGTTAAGATTGAGCGATAGCGTAGTCGGCGGTGATTGAAGCGCCGACGAGCGGAGCGGTGGTAATTGATTGCGGAGCACTTTGGTAAGGGCGGATTTATGCGTAATAAGATTTAGTAAGATTTCGTGAGCGCAGCGAGCAGGAGCTAAACAAACCAACCCACACAAAATACATTCTCGAATTATCATGTTTGACACACTTCTTGAGCGTATGCCGTTACCCCCCATTAGTATTATTCCCCCTTAGGGGGAATAATACTAATGGATAGGGGCAATACACGGCTTAGCTCAAAGCTGTGATTTGGTATGTTGACATACACCTCCCGCGGACGCACCTCAAGCCCCCCTCCCTGTTGATAACTCCGCTTATTCTCACCTATTTTCGCTACAATTTATATTTTTTTTTCAAAAACATTTGCGTAATTCAAAAAAAATGCATAACTTTGCAGCGTTTTTATTTTTGTACACAAACATACCAAATAACACACATTATGGAGTTCAAACTTCGACACATATTTACCCCAACTTTATTAGGAACTATTAGTCTTATTTTCTTCATTTTCGCCAGTGCACCTATTCGCGCACAATTTTATGGTGGATATTACGAAGAAGACATTTACTTAGATAACTACGACGGCTACGCCGCCTACGAGTCCAACGTCCAAGACGCTTTCGCTGCTAGCAATCCTACTGCCTCCTCCCCTAGTCAAATTAGAGGAAGACAAAACATGTGGGGAGATGATGGTTATGGCGAAGACGAGAATCTCCACCCTAGTGACCCATTACCACTAGGCGATCACACGATATTATTTGTATTAGCCGCTATTACAGCCATGGTCATCTTTTTACAACAACGCAAGCGCAAAGCACTCAACACAACTGGCGCTAAAACTCTCTTCGTACTCTTTGGATTATTCCTAGCATCTAATTCTCTCTTCGCTCAAAGCAACGGCGACCTCCGCGTACAATACGCAGAACAAATATTAGAGGGATACGAAGATCCTAGCACACACCAACAGAAAAACCATGTCGTCCGCATATATACTTTCAACTCCGAGACATTTAAACTCGCAAACGATGGCGACTCTGATACCCTCAGCATACACATCTTCAATATGATTGACAAGAATGGCAAAGACCACGTCAACAACCCTGAGGTTATTCTCCAACAACACAATGGCACCAAGTGGGTTGATATCGAGTGTCACATGGTCTTCGGTCCGCTCAGAGGCAACGCAGGCATTGGTCTACTCCCTGGTCGCAAGAACGCAGCGGGTGACTCTAACGTAGATGACTTCTTGTACGATGACGGTATTGAGAATATCAAAAACGACCAAATTTACGCCGACAAAGGCTACCGCGCTAGTGGTGTATGGAATTTTGTCGTAACTAAGAAAAATGGTAATGCCACTTTTGATATGACACAAGTTCATCGCTACGACGGTCCGTTCTATGTACGTGTCAACGGAGATAAGGATTACAAAAACAACGCAGACCTTCTCACTCTCTCCGAATACGCATTCAAACACATTTACGAAGAACCTATCGGAGCACTCAAACCACACGACTACACACACTACGCATGTAAGAACCTAGCTGCGGACACGAATGTGATGTTCACCATCGCTACCGAGCACTCCCCTCGTATAGCTCCAGAACTAATGGTAAAATACCAACGCTATTCATCCGATCTTGAGTATACTATGCTCAATTGGGCGAGTCATGCTTTATTTGAAATGGCCCAACAACTTTGTCCTGAAATAACCGACCCATATGTCAACAGCGCAAGTGGTGGTAGTGCAGCTCTCCTTCCTGCAGACGCTAGCGTGCGTTTCTCTTGGGACATCATGACCAACCGCCTAACTCGTGCCTATATCGGAGACACCAAAACTCCATCTGGCGAATACCTCGTGGCACATGGAGAAAAATCTGCGCCAACTGCTTCTGATTTAAGATATTTCCAAGACAACACCAATTGGATGTATAGCTACGATCTTAGGACATACAAAGACACCAAAATTGTCATCCGCTCCAAATTCAACAACAAAGACCAATTCATCTGGGGAAAAGCCACCGACAATGGTGCATCTGTTTTGAGCGGTTCTAGCGACGGTCGAATCTACACAGTACGTCTCATCTATGATTTCAAAGACCACCGTTTGGTGACCATATACCAAACTATATATAGTCACAATAGCGAGACCAATGCTACCGTAGACCTCAACACCCCTGTGATGATTCTGCGCGAGCATAATGGTGATGCCACCCAACTCACCTTCCCTACTAACAGTCAAGTTGACAGAGCAGTGGCTAACGGTGACACTTCGGAGGATAAATATACCAACCCTGCTTATGCAGTATTGACCTTCCTCGAAGATAAGTTTGCTACTACCGACCAACATGGTAACGACAACACAAGTATTAGCCACTACGAAAAGATGTTCTATTGGGTATCCTTCCCATTTAACGTTAAACTCAGCGATGTATTCGGTCTAGGAGCATATGGCGAATATTGGGCTGTGCAATATTACAATGGTGAAAAACGTGCTTTATATGGATTGCCAACCGAAGAAAGCACAGGTTGGGAGTATGTAGCAAAAACCAAAGAAGAAGCAGATACTAAGACACTCTATGCCAACCAGGGTTATGTCGTTTGCCTCAACTATAGACGCCTAAGTACAGACTATGGTTACACCACAGGTGGCGGTCGCAAAGTAAGTCTCTATTTCCCATCCGCCAACCGAGTTAATGTGGCAGATGTTCACAACCAAGATCCACGTACCGTTACCCTGGAAGAACATCCAAAAGGCGACCGCATTGCTTGGAACCACTGGAACTGGCACTTGATTGGTATACCATCATTCGCAAACCCAGGTTTTGAGCACCCAACCCAAACGGATGCACCATTCTTCTACGAATACGATCACGCATACGATGGCTATGGACCTCGTGTATCTAGCGAAATGACCTTCCGCGCGATGCACGCGTACATATTCCAATACGCGGGCAAGATAGAATGGACAGGTATCGTCAATATCACTCCTAGAAGTATCGCTGCTCGACAAACAGAGGAAGATCCTATTACATTGCGTCTTGAGCTTATACATGGCGACAGAACGCACGACAAGACCTTTATCCAATTGCGCGACGACAAGGGTACAAAGGGCTTTGATCTCAACCTTGACTTGACCAAAATGCTCAACAAGGGTGCGAACATTTATTCGGTGGTTAATGGCGATCAGATGGCGGGTAACGCAGTTCCAAAAGAGGAGTCTATTATCCCACTTGGCGTAGTGATTACCGAAGCAGGCGATTACACATTTGCGATGCCAGAAGGCACAAATGGAGTAAACGTAGAACTCATTGATTACGAGACAGGTATCAGCACACCATTGACGGCATTGAATTATACTGTCAACATGCCTGCGGGTAGTTTTGATAATCGTTTTGCAGTGCGCATACAACCAGATAAAGTATCTACTGGCGTAGAGGAAGGCGAAGTACAATTGACCAACGGAAATGCCCAAAAACTCATCATTGATGGCGCGCTTTACCTCGTGAAAGACGGTGTCCTCTATGATGCCCAAGGTCGCAGCGTGCGATAAGCACGCCATTAGAACGGGCATAGCCCTGTAGATCGTTACACTGAAGATCGCTGCGCTGTAGATCGGCATAAAATGCCTGTAGTAAATACCCCAACACAAGAGTCGTGAATCACGACTCTTGTTGTTTTTACAGTCTTGTTTCCCAATAATTTTCGATAATTTTCGGTCAAATTTTATCTAATTTTTGTTCCTAAAAATAAATTTTGGTTAATTTACTACCATTTACTACAATTTTGGTAGTGAATAATCTTGGTAACTATATAAATCTTTTTGCCACTCAAGAGCCACGCTTTTACGAGGTTCTCCGAAATCTATTACCACCGCTAGCATTCGCTTCGCTCATCCACTTAATCTTATGAATGTAGCGGTAAGCATTTCAGAGATCACTCAGAGTCGTATTATATCCCAATCAGAGTCGATACTTGATTTCATTTGTTAAGATTGAGCGATAGCGTAGTCGGCGGTGATTGAAGCGCCGACAAGCGGAGCGGTGGTAATTGATTGCGGAGCACTTTGGTAAGGGTGGATTTATGCGTAATAAGATTTAGTAAGATTTCGTGAGCGCAGCGAGCAGGAGCTAAACAAACCTCATTCGCCGTTAGTATAAATAATTTTGGCTAATTTACTACCATTTACTACAATTTTGGGAGTGACAAATCCTATTTTCGCTAATTTTTGGTTAAATTTTCTACAATTTTTGTTTTTTATAAATGTTCCCTGTTTTTAGTGGACAGTAATGAATTTTTGTTTAAATTTTCCTAGTGAATAAGGTGAATTTTGTCTAGTTTTTGTTATATCTATGTTCTCTCGTTTTTGTCACAAAATTTTGTTGCGATTTTGTAACCTCCACTTTACAATTCTTCTTTTTATATATAAAAACACCCATGTTTCTTGCGTGATTCAAATATTATTTGTAATTTTGCAGCGTTTTTGTATTGTGCGTAATTTGCATTTGACGCAAAAACGTATGTGAAGACCGATAAATGTTGGTGAAAGCGCCTTAATTCGGTTATTAAAGTAGTTTTTAGTTGTTAATCGGGCAACTGATTGAAGTGCCCTAAGATTTTTAAGGATAAAATTTTATTGAAATGAAAATTAAATCAAGTGTATTGTTTGGACTAGTTGTGTTGATTTGTCTAGTTGGAGGAATTTCGTTGATGAATCGTATGAATGATGATCAAGGAGGTTGGCGTCCTGCGGATATGTATTCTACTTACGGAGGTTCTCAAGGTAGTACTTATTCTTCTGTGTCTTATGGATCTGCATCTTCTGCGGATCTGTCTGTGCCTATGTTGTCTAGTTCTAACTCTTTATTCCGTCGTCGTGGTGCTTTTTCATACGCGCCTGCGATGAGCGTGTCCAATGGTCAATTGCCTATAGCTGGTACGGCGTCCTATAGCCAATCGCCAATCGCCTATAACCAAGCGCTGCACACTACTTCTGGCGCTGAGTTCCGTTCTTTCGGTGGTGGCGGTAATGCTGGTGCTGTGTCTATGTCTGGTGGCTCTATCAAGTCATCTGGTTTCTCTTCTACTGCTCCTGCTTCTGTTTTGAGTGTTTCTATGCCTTCTACTTCTGTTTTGGCGTATAACAACACCAATGCCGATTACTTGTCATCTGTGTCTGGTGATATCGCTATGGCTTCTACTCAAGCATATGCTGGTATTGGTAATACTACTGGCGGCACGAATCGTGCTTCAGGACGTAGAAATTCAGCTCCAACATTTGGAGATCCTTGGTGGCGATGGTTTGATGATTGGATGTCTGACAATGGCTCTAGTTATGGTTCTGGTGATTCGTCGTATACTTTTAACAGGAATACTTTGGAACAAGCGTATAATGACTTTATTAATAGTGGAGTTTGGAATGATGGTATGAGTGATTTGCCGTCTTTTGATGATTGGTTAAATTGGTATCTAAAATATACATCAGAAAATGGTTTTTATACTTACAATGGTCATACTTACTATTGGGAAGTTTTACCGCTTGGTGATGCGTGGCCATTAATTGTCATGCTACTCCTCTATACGGGATATGTATTTGTTCGTCGTCGTAAACAACAAACAGCTATTAATAATTGATTAACCGAATTTAAATACCAAATAATATGAAAAAACTTTTTATTGCATTTACTTGTGTTTTGTGGGCTACTTCTATGGTAGCTCAATTGGGTTTAACTTGTGAGAATCCAATTCCAGTGGACAAGAGTTATGTTGGTTCTGCAAATGCAGGCGATGAGTTGTGGTACACTGCTTCAACATACGATTTGCCATTGCATGTGTATTTTTCTCCAAATGTGATGGATAGCAAGCGCAGTCCAGAGGTGTTGATTGACTTTACTTGTGATCCTGGAGTGTATAATGATCATAAACTGGATAGCGTATTGCGAATCTTGGAGGTGTTGGGAGTGAGTATGCCTGTGGAGTTTCGTTGTGATAAGGTGGTGCGTGATGGAAAGGTAGAATGGGATCTTTCTATTGACGAGCGTTATCGTGACCAACTCACAGAGTATGGTTTGACTCACAATATTCAGGCTTTTGTTAAGGTGTATTACCCAGAAGGTGGTGAGATTCGCTTGACTCCTGATTTGAGTTTCCAAAATTGTATGGAGAATGGTCGTTATGTAAAATTAGGTGACACTATTGATATAGCAGCCAATGATTCTAGTACTATGTTGGTTTTGCCATTCTCTGAGTGGAAAAATGATAGTATTCAATTTAAATGGATAGGTGAAAAACCAGCTCGTGTTTGGGTAGCTGAAGATGAATGTCAGTTTACTCCTGTTGATGCTAGTGTGTATGTGAAAGCCAAATATGATTTGGATAATACTACTATCAAGAAATTACAACCTGATGATATGCAATCAGCTATTGATAATTGGATTGGTAAAGGTATTTTCTATGGTAAGGTGCTTTCTGATGCTCCTGGTAAGTTGGTGGTTGAGCGCATTCCATTGGGTGCAATTCAAGGTGGTGCTACATTACTCAAGCATGGTCAGACAATAAATATGAGAGCAAATGATGACCGTTTGTTCTGCTTTTTCAAGGGATGGAGTGCAACTGAATTTATTGCCAATACGGAGTTCTTGATGGCAATGCACGTATCTGCAACTCCTGATTTTCAACCTGGTGATGCAAATGTGTTGACATTATATCCATTCAGCAAAGAAGGAAATAAACGCCAATTGCAGTTGACTTCAAGTGATATTGCTAGTCTAGCAAATTTAGCTATAGGTGACTATCTCTATGTGCGTTTTACATGCAATAGTGCGACATCTTTAACCCCATTAGAGTGGAATGTGTCGGATTGCATAGATAAAACGATATATATTCCTATAGGAGTGAAGAAGAGACTTGCTTCTTCTGATAAGAACGTATATCGTATCATCTATGATGATATTGCTAACTATGATTTGACATTGTCATGGGGCAATAAGAATGTTAGTCTATCTACTTATTTGGCATCTTATTGTAATTTTGTTACATCAGCAACGGATAAGTTGAAATCTTTTGTCACAAAGAAAAATTCTTCTACCAAGATTAATGCTGCAGAAGTTGATTCTTGGGCTAGTTCTGTAGAGGCCGATAGGTACATATACGTACAGTTTAGTACTACGAGAGCTGGAGATGTTACTTTTATCTCCGCTAAACCTGCAGAACAGGACCCTGAAACTCCTGCTATCCCAGACCCTGTTTACACCACATTGACTGACACCGTTTGCTATGGCGTAACCTATGAGTGGAATGACCAAAAATATACTACCTCTGGCGAGTATTCACAAACCTTTACTGCTGCCAATGGTGCAGATAGCGTAGTGACCCTTACTCTTGTCGTTCTTCCAGAGGTCAAACCTGTTGTTACAGAACAAACCATCGAGTATGGTAAGTCATTTGAGTGGAACAATAAGGTATATACCCAATCTACCACAGATACTGTTACACTCCAAAATGAGCATGGTTGCGACTATTTGGCTATCCTTAAGTTGACTGTATTGGATAAACCTGCTGGTCCATGTGTGTTGAAGAGCATTGAGCTTAAGATCAAAGACCAGCTCACGCTCAACCTTGATAGTGCTTTCACGATTTATCGCATCAATTATAGCGAGTGGGTGGCTACAGGCGCTACTTTGACTTGGACGGGTGTGGAACCATTGCATACGTTCGTAGCAGAGACTTGTGAGTTTGCGGTAGCACCTTATAATAAATACGTACACGCGTACGTGACTGTACCAGCAGAGGGTGTGGCAGTATTGGATAAGGCTAAATTGACAGAGTTAGCGGCGTATGTAGATGAAGATGGTTACCTTTATGTCCGTTTCCTCTCCGAGAAAGAGGGTGTCTTGGAAGTAAAGTGATTTTTCGAGCGAACCGATTTCATTTTACGATTTACTTATAGTAGGATAATTTTGGTTAATTTATTACAATATACTACAATTTTGGGAGTGAATAATCTTGGTAACTTCATTTGTTAAGATTGAGCGATAGCGTAGTCGGCGGTGATTGAAGCGCCGACAAGCGGAGCGGTGGTAATTGATTGCGGAGCACTTTGGTAAGGGTGGATTTATGTGTAATAAGATTTAGTAAGATTTCGTGAGCGCAGCGAGCAGGAGCTAAATAAACCTCATTCGCCGTTAGTATAAATAATTTAGGTTAATTTACTACCATTTACTACAATTTTGGGAGTGACAAATCCTATTTTTGATGATTT
>JAZQSZ010000098.1:0-16419 GCA_045630365.1 Paludibacteraceae bacterium
GGACGCGACACGATGGCATTAATGCCAACGGGTGGCGGTAAGAGTCTGTGTTTTCAAGTGCCAACGATGGTTATGAACGGCTTATGTTTGGTCATCACCCCTCTCATTGCCCTGATGAAAGACCAAGTGGAGAACCTGCGCCGCCGTGACATACGCGCCGCAGCGATCTATACAGGTATGAGCTACGAGCAGCAAAAGACCGCGTTGGACAACTGCATGTGGGGACCGTATCATTTTCTCTATGTATCCCCCGAACGACTAGAATCGGAGGAGTTTCGCGAACGACTTGCTCGCCTACCTATATGCCTAATAGCCGTAGATGAGGCACATTGTATATCCCAATGGGGGTACGATTTTCGTCCAAGTTACCTAAAAATCGCTGAAATACGGGAAGTTGTTCAGGAGTTTAGGGGTTCAGGAGTTCAGGAGTTTAGGGATTCAGGAGGTCAGGAGTTTAGGAGTTTCCCCCATATTCCAATATTGGCATTGACTGCGACAGCGACACCAGAGGTAGTGGATGATATCCAAGAGCGGTTGGCGTTTCGCGAGAAAAATGTGCTGCGCAAGAGTTTTGCCCGCCCAAACATTAGTTATGTGGTACGCGAGAGTAATAAGAAAGGCGATGAGATAGTGCATATCCTCAATCGCGTACCTGGTAGCGCAATCGTGTATGTGCGCAATCGTCAACGCTCACAAGAGATTGCTGCATATCTGCAGGAGAATGGCATTAGCGCTGATTTTTATCACGCTGGACTCTCCTCCAAAGAGCGCAGCGAGAAACAAGAAGCGTGGAAGAGGTTTAAGGTTGATGGATTGAAGTTTAAAGACGAAGGGACTCGCGTGATTGTGGCAACGAATGCGTTTGGCATGGGAATTGACAAACCGGATGTAAGGGTAGTGATACACCATGATCTGCCCGACACAATAGAAGCGTACTTCCAAGAAGCAGGTCGCGCCGGACGAGATGAACAAAAGGCCTTTGCCGTGCTACTATATGACCCTAGCGACAAGACCAAAGCTCGCAAACGAATAGCCGACAACTATCCCGAGGAGCAAATGTTGCACGATGTCTATCACAAGACCTGCAACTACCTAGGCATAGGTGCCGATAGTGGACAAGGAGCAACCTTCTTCATTGATATGTTTGACCTATGCAAGAAGATGCATCTGCCGGTGTTCCCAACCTACTCTGCCCTACACCTACTGAGTCAAATGGGGTACTTTAGTTTTGACGAAGAGCAAGAAATACAACCGCGCGTACGTCTTCGCGTATCGCGACGCGAGTTGGAGGAATATAAACTGAACGAAGCACAGAACGAACTGTTGGAACATTTGATGCGGGAGTATACGGGAATATTTACGGATTTGCAGTATGTTCACAAGTTGGATGATAAGCACCAGGAACTAGTAGCATTGGCACAACGACGCATTATTGATTATGTGCCACGAACGAAAGCGAATGTGCTGAGACTAACAGTCAACCGACAAGCACAGATACGCATACCACAGGATTTCTACAACGAGCGAAAGACACACTATGCTAGCAAACTAAAAGCCATGGTGGAATACGCAGAGAACAAACACTTCTGCCGCTCACAAGTGCTGCTAGCGTATTTTGGAGAAAACGATGCCCCTACCTGCGGAACATGCGATATATGCCGCGCTAACAATAAACAATAAACAATAAACAATAACCCATACACCATACACTATACACTAAATATGATACAACTACTCACCGCCCTACTATTGGGATTACTAATGATACTTGACCCATGCACGCTGTTTACTAGCATCGCTGCTATCGGGTATATAGACAAAGAGATACGCAACCGCCGCAAAGTAATGCATAATGGCGCCATGTTTGTTATGGGCAAATTGGTGACTTACGTGCTATTGGCGATTCCTTTTATCATGGGCGCACAGACTGAGGGTATCAAACATTGGCTCAGTCATTGGAGTGAACCATTATTGGCAGGATTTATGCTTATCTGCGGTGTGGTGTTGCTCTTTACGGGTAACCACCACCATGACCATGATCATGGCATGAAGAAGTGGATACAAAGTATTGATAGTCAAAGCAGTGGACTATGGTCATTTATGTTGGGCATATTTTTTGCTATTGCATTCTGCCCCCACCGCTTTATCTATTTCTTCACGATGATTGATCTCTCATTGTCGTTGCCAACGGCATGGAACTGGTTGCTGCCTATCGTCTTTGGTTTAGCAACAGGACTACCTATTATGATTATTGCATGGTTGATATCTTATAGCGCCATCTCGATAGAGAGACTCACCGAGCGCATGCACGGTATACAGAAATGGATACGCTATGTATCTGCGGCGTTGTTTATCGGTTTCGGTATATACTTGCTCATTCATATTCTATCCCACGGCACATCGTGCTCCTGTACACATGGCATCTGCATGTTTTAGATTTAAGCAGTTTACCGTATGGCACGACCGCTGTGCCATGAAAGTAGGCACCGATGGTGTGCTGCTAGGTGCATGGTGTCCGGTTGGGGAGTTGAGAAGTTTAGGAGTTCAGGAGTTGAGGAGTTTAGGAGGATTCATTAAGGTATTGGATGTGGGTACGGGTAGTGGACTGATTGCTCTAATGTTGGCACAACGCTTACCTGATGCACAGATCACAGCGATAGATATTGATTCTGGAGCGGTAGAACAAGCCAAATATAATTTTAGTGTATCCCCTTGGGCTGATAGACTAGACTGCCAACAAACGGCCTTGCAAGAGGTAGAGGGCGAAGCTATATATGATCTGATTATTAGCAATCCACCTTATTTCCAAGATAGTCTCAAAAACCCTGATAGTCAGCGTGCTATGGCTCGCCACACAGATACACTATCTTACGAGGAACTGCTGAGAGACAGCGTTAGATTGCTAAAGAAAGAAGGTATCATAGCATTGGTACTACCTATTGAGGCAGAGCAACAGATCATCGCTCTGGGGCAAAGATATGGACTCTACCCTACGCATATTACCCGTGTGTATCCTAAACCGGGAAAAGAAGCAAAGCGACTTCTCATTACCTTATCCAACCACACGAGCAATTCCACAGTACTCAATTCTACTCCATATTACTCAACCCTCACCTTGGAATCCGAGACTGCCCCTCGCAGTGAGGCATATAAAGAATTGACTAAGGAGTTTTATCTTTGATTGGTAGCGGTCATTTAGCACAGCGTGTCCATTGGATATAGCCATAGACACAGTTGGCACACCAGAAGAGGTACTGTGCTGCCATACAGTAGTCGCCAGCCCTGAGCCACATAACAAAAGCGAGGATATCTACAAGCATCCAAAGATACCATTGTTCGCGGTATGCGAGTACCATCAGTATCTGCGCTAGAATGGCAGGTACGGTAGTAAAGGCATCTAGATATGGTTGCGGATCATCGGTATAATGTTTTAAGAACCAGCCTACTAGAAGAGACACAAGCAACACTCCAAGCACCAATACTGGAGCGAGATAGTTGGATAGTCTGCGGGGTTGGATTTGCAGAGAATCATCTTCCAAACACTTTTTCCAGACATATACGCCATAGATCATGGTAATGAAGTAGAAGAGATTGAGTGCAATCTCCGCATAAAAACGCTCCACGACACAGAGATAGCTATAGGTGGCTACTTGTGCAAAACCAAATAGATAGGTCAGGATATTGCCTCGCGCGGCTAATACCACGGAGCAAATACCTAGCAATCCACTGACTAAGGACCATGGACTGTTTGGCATATAGAAGTAGGTAATGCATTGAACGACAATACCTACCGATAGAAATATCCAAAAATAGTTGCGATTACCCATCTAGTTAATACCCTTGTTTGGAGTCTTTCTGAGGTTTGGGAGTTAGACTACGAGGTTTGGACTCTGTTTGTGGAAGCGCAAGGTGGTCAAAAGTTTCTTCAAACTCCCAGTTAGCACGCAGTTTGAGTTTAGCAGGATAATAGTACACAGGTTCTGGTCGTCTATGTTGCAACCAGTCTCCAGTAGTCCACTCGCCATCTTCATTCCAGTCTATATACAAACGCAGATAATAGGTCGTAGGATCTAGATATTGGAATATGGTACCCGTATTAGAAGCAGGCAATTCTTTTAGCACCGCATCCTTTTCATTTAATAATTGCACGCGTGCGCGAGGGTCAAAGTGCTTCATTTGCACGGTTAGCGTAGAATAATCATTCAAAGATTTGAGTTTGAGTTTGGCTTCTAATTGATTATTGCATGCACCATAAATATCCTTACATGTAGCCGAATCAATGGTCAACTGATAGGATTGCTCGGGTTGAAGTTTGGCAATGATACCCATAGTCATTCCTAAAGAGTCTTTTCTCTCTATGGTAAACTCAATAGGCAGCATATTGGTATCTACTCTCTGCACTAGATGGATTCCGTTCTCATGAATTGAGTCTAGTGGGAAAGGAGATAGGATGGTCAAGGTATCATAGATATTGAATTTGCTAGATGCGTTGGTTTTGATTTCTACTTTGCGATTTTGTTTGTTTCGCAGATATGTCTCGCGTGCTTTCTCGGACATTCGAGGTTGTCTATAGATAGCATATATCGTATCGGTTTTAGGAATAATGTTGTACAGCGAATCGGAGAATTGATAGGTCATACGGAAAGGTATGGTATCCATTCGGATTGCTAATGAATCGGTCAACCAATAGGTAATGGTATCCAATGTTTTGTTGGATTGGACAAGCACATAGTCGAGGAAATTCACCCACGCTGAGTCTGTTGCGGTAGAATCCAACTGACTGTATCGCAAAGGTTCTAGGATTGGTAACGAATCTTGTGGAGCGGAGAACACCAATGTAAATGCGTGTTGATCTTCGCGCAAGATACGCTGGAAGTAATGACGCTGTTTGGCTTCCTCAAAATACCAAAGTATCAGAGAATCAGGCCAAAAGTGTGTTACCTCGTGTTCATATACGCTGTCTATTTGTCGTGTAAAGAGTGTATCACCTGTTGTTGGATCTAGTCCTAGCGTGTCGTACCATATGGTATCCCAATGCATTTCACGGGTGGTGTATGGTGTAATGATCGAATCCATGAAGGCTACTCCTTCACCTGGTTGATAGAAATAATCGCGACTTATATCATTCAGCGCGTATAGTCTATAACTTCCTTGACGGATATTATGAATGGTGAAGTATCCTTCGCTATTGCTGCGTGTGACACGAGTAAACGGTATGGTGTTCAAGGCAGTATCATGGTGATTGGCATGAATACCCACCAAGACGGATGGCATAGGATTTAAGTTGGCAGCATTGTATACTCTACCCGATATGGCGAGTGAGTCGATTTGATCGCCAGTGGAGAAAGACATTACATATCCTTCTAACGGTGTTTTCTCGTTGTAATCACAGATAGCTGCTCCAAAGTCAATTGTATAGGTAGTAGAATCGAGCAGATCTTCTTGAAAAACCACCGAAACAGTTTTGCCAATTGCTTTGATTTCAGGCGCTATTTGCTGAGGTGGAGAAATAAGCACATTATTTTGTATATCAGCCAATTGAATATACTCATTGAAGGTGATCTCTACTTTTTTGGTAGCCACATTCAAACTACCGTTCAGCGGCAGTTCCTTAGTCACCTGAGGTGGAATCGTATCTCTGGGTCCACCTTGTGGTCCTTGTCCCATATTGGCACATGCAGATAGCATGACCATTCCTAGCAAAAATATGTATATTCTCTTCATTTTCATTCTATACTACTCAATCTTACTCTACACTACTCAATCCCACGAATCTCATACCCCTCACTCAACAACCACTCTATCATCTTTGGTAGCAAGTCTAGTACCCTATCTTTTGATTTATTCGAATCATGACAGGTAATGATACTACCATTGCGAGTAAATCGTTTGATTACTTTCATCATATGTTCCACCGAGTAGTTGGGATTGTAGTCATGTGTGAGCACATCCCATAGGTAAATGGTATATCCTCGTGCACATAGAGCGCGTTTTTGACTATTTTTCATTCTACCATGTGGTGGACGAAAAAGTTTGGTACCTAGCACCTGTGAGGCTTTTTCCACATCCTCTAGATAGTGTTTGGTAGTGACTTTTAGTCCTCTCAAATGGTGGTAGGTATGATTGCCCACACTATGTCCTTCTTTCTGTATCCGTTCTAATAAATGAGGATAGCGTACGGCATTTTCGGCTACCATAAAGAAGGTAGCCTTAACGCCATATCGTGCTAAAATATCCAATATCTGTGGCGTACATTCAGGTATGGGTCCATCATCAAATGTGAGATAGACCACTTTCTTTTCCTGCTCTTTACGCCACACCACACCTGGATACAAGGCTTGCATCCAGGTTGGGAACTGATATAGCAATCTAAACATTGTTATTGGATCGTTCGCTTTGCTCACTGTTGGACCGTTCGTTTTACTCACTAAGGGACCGTTCACTTCGTTCACTGAGGGACCGTTCGCTTCGCTCACTGAGGGATCGATGAGTCTCTCAGCCCGTAGGGCGGTCTCTCAGCGAAGCGGTCTCTCAACGCAGTGGTCTCTCAACGCAGCGTCCACTAAACACGATTCTCACTCGCTCCAAGCCAATGCAGAAGCGCCGAGTACGGCAGCATCCGCTTCCTTGAGGTCAGAGAAGAGGACTTTCACCTTGTTCTTCCACAATGGCAATACATTATTGTTCATTGCCTGCTCGATAGGACGTTTGATCCAGTCGCCAGATTTGGTTAAACCACCGAATAATACGATAGCCTCTGGTGCGCTAAAAGCAATGAAATCTGCCAATTGTTGACCCAAGATAGTACCTGTAAAGTCAAAGATCTCCTTAGCCACCTCATCGCCTTGCTCTGCTGCATCGTACACATCTTTGGATGTGATATTATCCACATTGAGTTGGCGGAGCAGTGTCTCTTTGGTGGTAGAGGTCAATATCTCTTTGGCGGTGCGTGCTACACCAGTAGCAGAAGCATATGCCTCAAGGCAACCCATCTTACCGCAGTTGCATGGACGTGCATTCTCGCCACGAACGGCTGTGGTGTGACCCAACTCTCCTGCAAAACCATCGTGACCATATACCACGTTGCCATCGATTACGATACCTGATCCTACGCCTGTTCCGAGGGTGATCATGATAAAGTTTTTCATGCCTTTGGCTGCGCCATAGGTCATTTCTCCCATAGCAGCGGCATTCGCATCATTGGTAATGCGGCAAGGAAGACCAAAACGCTCACTTACGAGTTGTGCAAATGGTACGGTTTGCCAAGGAAGGTTCATTGCCTCTTGGATATAACCTGTATAGAAGTTACCGTTAGGTACACCTGCACCTATACCGCGTACCATCTCCATGCCACCGAGTGGTTCGATGATTTTCTGAGCTTCTTCATAGAGGGCATTAACATAATCGTTGATGTCTCTGTAGGATTGAGTTTTGATTGAAGTGCGGCCCAATACATGACCGCGAGCATCTACTACGCCTAATACGGAGTTTGTTCCTCCCATATCAAGACCGAGGACATAAGGTTTTTGCATAACTTTGATAATTATGAATTATGAATTTTGAATTATTATATTGGGATGTTTTTATTCACATTTTTGCTGCCGTAGAGAGCATAGAACAGGATGTATGCAGCGCAGACAAGCACGACTACATAACTGAGTCTAAAACTACCCAAAGCATCTGCCATCACACCTTGCAGAGGAATGAGGATACCGCCACCGCAGACCATGGTCATAAAGGCTCCCGAAGCGATAGAAGTGTATTTGCCCAAGCCCTCGACTGCCATATTGAATATACCGCCCCACATCACGGAGGTGCATAATCCAACGAGGATCAACGCTACAATGGCCACAGGGATCTCTGCGGTGATGAAGGTCAAGGAAGCCCAATCCACGCCTGGCATCTTGACCATCCATTGTTCAGGTAAGAAGATACCCAAGGTCACGAGCACGAGTGTAGCAATGGACACTGCGGTTATTTGCGTACGACTAGATACTTTCTCGGCAACTAATCCGCCTAATAAACGACCTACGAGCATTAATAACCAATAGACTGCCACGATCATACCTACGATATTGGGGTTGATACCCAAACCTGGAGTAGTATCTGTAGGTGCAGTAGTCAAGTATTGCATAATATAGGTTGGCACACCCACCTCTATGCCTAGATACATAAAGATAGCAAGCATTCCGAGTTTGAAATGACGGAAGGAAAATGCCGAATACTTCTGAACTTCTGAACTCCTGACCTTCTGAACTTCCCCCGCCTCTGGCTCCGGAATCTTCACCACGAGCAAGACGATTAGTGCGAACACGAACACGCCGAGAGCAATCATCAGAGCAGGTGTTGCATCGGCTATTTTGGCTTTGGTCACATCGGCGATGAGACTACCCATGAGGATGGTTACGAGTACCGCTGCGGTAGAACTGCACACGCCACCAAACTGAATCAGTAGGTTACCTCTATTGCCGCCACCACCTAGGGTGTTGAGCATGGGGTTGACTACGGTATTGAGCATACACATGCAAAAACCTGCGGTGAACGCACCAGCGAGATATACGGTAAAACTCTCCACGGAGGCCCATCCGGATACATATTGTAGGAACACGCCAATGATTCCCACTCCAATAGCCACGAGGGCGGTATTGCGATAACCTATCTTACGGAGCAGCAAACCAGAAGGGATACCCATAATGGCATAGGCTATGAAGTTGGCTGCGTTACCCAACTGTGCAGCAAAATTAGATACTGCAAAATTACTTTTAAGAATCACTGCCATCGGATTGCAGAGGTTCGTCACGAATGAAATCATCACGAACAATAAGTACATCACCACGATGGGTAACCAAGTTCCTTTTTTCATATATTCTAAACGTTCTAAAGTTATAATTAAAGGTTGTTTTGGAGGAATCCTATGATTCTGTTATGCAAGTGCTCGTAGTTAGCTCCATTGCGCAGGAAGTGGTTGTCATCAGGATAGAACTGCATCTCAAACTGTTTGCCTGCTTGCACGAGTGCATTGACATACAACCATGACTGTTGTGCGTGCACATTGTCGTCTGCCAAACCGTGCACAAGGAGTAGTTTGCCTTGTAGTTGCGCTGCTTGTTTCATTAGATCTGTCAGCTCGTAGCCTGCATCGTTGACTTGTGGACGACGCATATATCGCTCGGTGTAGGCAGAGTCGTAGAGTCGCCAAGAAGTGACAGGAGCGATCGCGATGCCGCACTTAAATATAGTTGAGAGTTGAGAGTTAAGAGTTGAGATGTTTGCTTGTGCACTCATACAAACAAGCGTCTGGTATCCACCATAACTCCATCCGCAGAGTGCTATCTTATCGGCATCTACATATGGGAGTGTCTGTAGGTATTTAGCGACCGATATCTGATCTTCTGCTTCTTTCTGCCCCAGTTGCATATATGTAGCATTTCTCCATGCACGACCGCGAGCATGTGTTCCTCGTCCATCGGCGCATACCACTAGGTATCCTTGTGCTGCTAGGTAATGCGCAAAGCGCTTGCGCCAAGTGTCGGTCACGCGCTGACTACTTGGACCACTATATTGCATCATCACCACGGGATACTTCTTGTTGGCATCAAAACCCACAGGCAGTACACGCCATGCGTGGAGGGTGTCGCCTCTCTCGGTGGTGAGGTGGAAGAAGTCCTTGTTAGGCAATCTAGATGCTTGCCATGCTGCTGCTATGGAGTCGTTGTCGAGCACTACTCTATCTTTCGCCCATTGCCCATTGCCTGCTGCTTTGTATAGCGTGTAGCGATTAGGGGTATTGAGCGATTGGTAGCAATCGATGTACTGTGTCATGTTTTTAGAGAAAGTTAGTGCATGTGTGCCTTCTCCTGTTGTGAGTTGGGTGGTAGTACCTTTGCGCAGGTTGTAGGCATATGCTTGACGGGTCAATGGTGTAGGCGCTGCTTGGTAGTAGAGGGTTTGAGTCTTCTCGTCATAACCGTATAGGCGCATCACATCGCGTGCAGCAGGAGTGAGGAGTTTTTGCTCCATTCCTTGGGCGGAGTATAGGTATGCTTGCATCCATCCATTTTTCTCACTGAGCACTATGACACGACCATCATTGAGCCATTGCCACTCGTCAAAGAGTTCAAAGTTCACATAGTATTGTTTGCTTGTCTCCTCGTAAAAACCTTGGGTTACGGTGGACTTGGCATTAGCTTTGAGCACTTTCATCTGAGTCTGATCACGGTTCATGAGCATGATCATTAGATCTGCCATTGGTTGAGGTTCTGCTTTGGTAGCAGCAGGTTGCACGCCCCAACGCAAACGAGGTACGTAGTACTCTTTGTCCTCTGGCAGTTGCATGGTCTTGATGGACTTATAATGGATATCATAGACACACACGTTCGCTTTGGCATTCTGCTCACCCGCACGAGGATAACGCAGCGAATGTAACTCAGGACAACTGCCCTGAACTCCTGAACCTAACATCGTCTGCCACTCAAACGCAGGTACTCCTGTTTCGTTCAATCGCACGAATGCTACCATCTTGCTATCGGGAGAGAAGGCAAAGAGTCGGGTTATGCCAAATTCCTCTTCGTATAGCCAGTCTGCTATACCGTTGAAGATTTCGGTGTTCGTATCGGTTGTTACTGGCACTTCGGTTTTGAAGTCAATCTTGTAGATATAGAGGTTATTGTCAGCTTTGGCATAGACCACATACTTGCCATTAGGGGAGATAATGGCGTCACGCACAGGTTGATCGCTTAGGCGCGTGCGTGTATTTTTTTGTGTATCAATGAGGTAGTAATCCGCTAGGAAGGAGTGTCGGAAGAGTTGTTGTTTGTTTTCATATTCCAATTTGTATCGCGTTTGGGGCGATTGGCTATTGGCGAAGATGCTATCCATCTCAGTAGGAGTTAATACTTTAGCGTCATATCCACCTTTGAGTAGGTGCATCATATCATTGGCTGAAGCTGTGATTGCTAGCAAAGCTAGCCCTATTATAAGTATTGTTTTATTCATATTCATAATCATAAATCCATTCTATCAAAAAAGTGCACAAAGGTACAAAAAAAAATGCACATATGCAAGTAATTTAAACAATTATTTTCAAAAAAGATAGATTTTATCTATCTCATACGCCATTCAAACTTGCTCGATATGTGCCATTTACTCAAGAAGTGTGTCAACCTTTTTAGGAACGCGTCAACTAATTTTAGGAAAATCTTAATAATTGCTATTTTTTACCTTTGATTTTTCGGAATATCACACTATCACACTATAACAATAAAAAAAGAGTTGAAGGGTATTTTAGAATTATATATAATATATATAATATATTATCACCCCTAAATTTCCCCAAAAAAAGTTGCCATTTTTGCAGGGTGCTTTTTTTAATCACTTAGGCTAAATCCACCATTTTTTCAAAAAATCGACACAAAATTTCTTGTTATAGTGTGATAGTGTTACAGTAATAATCTTAAAAAATGATATGTTTTGATTCCCTGTTATCTACCTGCTATCTACTCGGTATCTACTCGGTATCTACTCGGTATCTACCTTACTTTTTAGTTGAGAGACTTCGATCCAAAAATTATAAAAAATTATAGAAAATTAGACAAAATTTCGAAGGAGATGTTTTAAAGACAATTCAATTAGAATGTCAATTATCGTTGTCAATTTCTTTTACAATGATCACTATATTTCCGTAGCGGAGCAACGATGGCTACCGGCAGGTACACAATCAAAATGGCCACTTGGCAAATATACCGAGAGTAACAACTCCAGTCCGCTCGAAATTATTTGCAAAAAAATTCTCTCATTACTTGCGTATATCATTTTTTTTTACTAATTTTGCAGGCTAATTAGTGCGTCCGTGCGCATGTACGAACGGACAACCCTTAAAACAAGAGTTTTAACACAAGCGGTAATCATATGACAACCAACGAATTTACACCTGCAGAAGAGGCAATGCTGGAACAAGAGTTTCAAGCCCTGCTAACAGATTACATCCAATCTCCACACGGCAATCGCGTGGAACTGATTACCCGTGCCTACCAATTGGCTAAATCTGCTCATCACGGCGTGCGCCGCTTATCGGGCGAGCCATACATGATGCACCCACTATCCGTAGCCCGTATCGTAGTGAACGAGATAGGTCTAGGTAGTACCAGTATCTGCGCTGCCCTACTCCACGACGTAGTGGAAGATACCGATTACACAGTGGAAGACATCGAGCGGATGTTTGACAAGAAGATTGCCACCATCGTGGAAGGTCTAACCAAACTCTCAGGTGGCGTGTTTGCCGACAAAGCTATGAAGCAAGCAGAGAATGTGCGCAAGCTCATGCTCACCATGTCGGATGACATACGCGTGATGCTCGTGAAACTAGCAGACCGCTTGCACAACATGCGCACACTAGCTGCTCAACGCCCCGAGAAACAACGCAAAATAGCCGCTGAGACACAATATATATACGCCCCTATGGCACACCGATTGGGATTATTCCCGATCAAAACGGAGTTGGAAGATCTGAGTTTCAAATACGAACACCCAGAACTATACGCCGAGATAGAAGCAAAACTAGCGGAAGTGAAAGAGGTGCAGGAAGGATACTTCGAGGAGTTTGCTAAACCTATTCATCGCAAACTCACTATGATGGGTTATACCTACAAGATGTACTCACGTACGAAGTCCGTCTATTCGATCTACAAGAAGATGACCAAAAAGGGTGTTCCATTTGAACAGATATACGACCTATTGGCTGCCCGTATCGTGTTTGAGCCTACCTCTGATTTCTCAGAGAAAGATCAATGTTGGATGATCTATTCTGCCCTTACCGAGATCTACCGTCCACACCCAGAGCGTATCCGCGACTGGATATCCATGCCGAAAGCCAATGGTTACGAGGCGCTGCATGTGACGGTGATGAGTCAGCATGGTCAATGGATAGAGGTACAGATACGCACCAAGCGTATGCACGAGTTGGCGGAACACGGACTCGCAGCCCATTGGCGCTACAAGACCGGCGAAGGTAGCGGCGGCGGATTGGACAAGTGGCTCAAAGAAATCAAAGATGTATTGGCTAACCCTGATCCTGATGCAATAGCCTTCTTGGATACTTTTACGCTGAACCTGTTTGCGCACGAAGTATTTGTGTTTACTCCGAAAGGCGATATTCGCACGCTCGCACAAGGCGCTACTGTATTGGACTTGGCATATCAGTTGCACTCGGAGTTGGGTGAGCATTGTATAGGAGCGAAAGTGAACCGCACGACAAGGCCATTGAGTTATATCCTGCAGAGCGGCGACCAAGTGGAGGTATTGACGTCCAACAAACAACAGCCCGAGCCCGAATGGCTGGAGATAGCTGTGACTGCGAAAGCAAAAGATAGCATCAAGAAATACTTCCGTAAGGCGAATGAACGGTTAAACGGTGAAATGGTTAAACGGTTAAACGGCGAGGAAGTAGAGGCTAAAGCGAAGATTGCTAAACTACAAATAACAGGCGAAGACTCGTTTGGTGTGATGATGCGCATCATGAACATCATCTGCGACCATAAAGCGAACATGCGCGAACTGCATGTGACAACAGACGGCAAACTATTCCGTGCGGAAGCCGAAATGGTGGTGTTCAAACAGAAAGTGCTGAGTCAGTTGTGTATGAAACTGCGCGCAATAGAGAGCGTGTATTCGGTGGAGTCGAGAGTGGAGGGATGAGAGTTGAGAGTTGAGAGTTGAGAGTTGAGAGTTGAGATAATAATAATAAAAAAATAATAAAGATATGAAAAAATTAGTATTGTTGGCTGCCATGATGATGAGCATCGCAGCTATGGCACAAGAAGCCGTAATTACTTTTGACAAGACCACACACGATTTTGGAAAAATCAATGAGGCAGATGGTCGAGTAACAACCGTATTTGAATTTAAGAACGAAGGTATGATACCACTCGTATTGACCAACGTAAGAGCTAGTTGTGGTTGCACCACCCCAAAATGGACACGTGAGCCAATCGAGCCAGGTAAAACAGGACAAATAACTGTGACCTATAACCCTAATGGTCGTCCAGGACGATTCCAAAAAACAGTAACCGTAACGAGCAACGCAACCGAGGCTACTACCCGTCTATACATCAAAGGCGAAGTAATACCTAAACCTGCACAACCAGTGGATAAATACCCTGTAAAAATGGGTGCATTGAGTTTGCAAAAGAACAATATCAATTTGGGAAGCATCAAGAAAAATGCTCCTAAGAACATCGAAATAGAATACGCCAACAAAACCAATGAGCCTGTTACAGTAGAATTGTTATACAACAGCGCAGAGAGTTACTGGGTACCAAACGTGACCCTACCAACCGTAGCACCAGGTCAAACAGGCAAAATACAACTATCATTGCAAACCGCTAGTTGCCCTGTATATGGTCCAATGGAGACGAAGTTCTACGTACAAGTGAACGGCAAGCGCGAGCTCTCTGATGCATACGCTATCACTATCAAGGCAAACCTCGTAGAGGACTTCTCAGGAATGAGCGCAGAAGATATTCAACAAGCGCCTATCGCAGAGATGAACATAGAAATCAATGCAGGTGTGATCAAAGCAGGAAAGAAACTGAGCACCAAACTCACTCTATCTAACGCCGGCGTCAACCCACTGATGGTTCGTCGTGCATACAGCAACGATGCAGAACTAGAGGTACAACAACCTAAAGCAGCCATCAAAGGTGGTAAGAAAGCCGATATTCGCGTAGATATCAATGCCGTAGGTGCTACTCCAGCACAATACTCACGCACCGTAATCGTCATCACTAACGACCCTAAGAAACCAATTTCAAAAGTTAAAGTAACTTGGACTGTGGAGTAATGAAACATCCAGAGAATGAAAAAGAATACAAAGGACTGACAGTGAATGCAGGGGTAGAAAACCTGCCTTCAGTCAATCCATATGCTACCTTCCGTCGTAAAAAACAAGTATTGAGTGCGGACGAGTATGTGGAAGGTATCTTGCGTGGCGATTTGCGTCTATTGAGTCAAGCCGTGACCCTGATAGAGAGCAATCTGCAAAGCGACCAGGTGATAGCCCAACAAGTGATAGAGAAATGCCTACCTTATGCGGGTAACTCTGTTCGTCTGGGTATCACAGGTGTACCAGGTGCAGGTAAATCCACTTTCATCGAAGCCATCGGCACTCGCCTATGTCAAATGGGTAAGAAACTGGCAGTACTAGCCATAGACCCTTCATCCGAACGCAGCAAAGGTAGTATCCTAGGCGATAAGACACGTATGAATCAGTTGTCGGTAGAGAGCAACGCGTTTATCCGCCCTAGCCCATCGGCAGGTAGTCTAGGTGGTGTGGCACGCAAGACACGCGAGACTATCGTACTATGCGAAGCAGCAGGATTTGATACGATCATCGTGGAGACCGTAGGTGTGGGTCAATCGGAGACCGCAGCACACTCGATGGTGGACTTCTTCCTCCTACTACAAGTGACCGGAACAGGTGACGAGTTGCAAGGCATCAAGCGTGGAATCATGGAGATGGCAGATGGTATAGCCATCAACAAGTGCGACGGCAGCAATGTGCAGAAAGCAGAGGCTGCAAAGGTGAGTTTTAAGAACGCACTTTCCCTCTTCCCTCCTACTGAATCAGGATGGAAACCCTATGCGGTGACATGCTCCGCGGTGGAAGGCAACGGTATCATGGATGTGTGGGATATGGTGGAACAATATATAAGTTTCGCGCGCGAGAGCGGATACCTAGACCACCTGCGCACCCAACAGGCTAAATACTGGATGTACGAGACCATCAATCAAAATTTGTTGGATAGTTTCTACAAGTCAGAGATCATGGAGAAACTCATTGAACAAACCGAAAAGCGTGTACTAAACAATGAATTGAGCAGTTTTACAGCTGCATACGACCTATTAAAATCATATGGCGAGCTCAACAAAAAGCAGTAAGAAAAAAACAACCCCTACTATCGTCAAGGTAGGAGCAAACGAGATAGGTAAACTCCCCCCACAGGCTTTGGAGTTAGAAGAGTCTGTGTTGGGTGCGTTGATGATTGAGAAAGAGGCCTACGGAATGGTGGCAGATTTGTTGCGACCAGAGTCCTTCTATTCGGATAAGCATCGATATATCTATGAGGCGATTCGTGCATTGTCCAACAACGATAATCCTGTGGATTTGTTATCCGTAGCGCAACAGTTGAAGACTATGGGTCTGTTGGAAGATGCAGGTGGTATCGTCTATTTGAGCGAATTGACCCGCCGTGTGGCTTCCGCAGCACACTTGCGTTACCATGCACAGATCGTGGCACAGAAAGCAACTGCACGCGATTTGATAGCCGTAGCCTGTCAGATTGAGGAGAAAGGTTACGACGAGACACAGGATGTAGATGAGTTGATGCAAGAGGCAGAGGGAAAAATATTTGAGATCTCTCAACG
>JAZQSZ010000099.1:0-7406 GCA_045630365.1 Paludibacteraceae bacterium
TTAGATTTCCATTGAGGGTCGTTGTAGACTACGACGTTGATAGGCTGCAGGTGTACAAATGGTGACATAAAGCCGAGCAGTACTAATTGCCCGAGATCTTTTTCTAAAAAGAGAATTTTCTCAAACAACTAAAAAAACTTGAACTTAGGGTATTTGCTCTAAGCTTCTACAGTCAATACGTTAACCCCATATTTAGGTGGTTATAGCGCTGAGGTCCCACCCCTTCCCATTCCGAACAGGGTCGTTAAGCTCAGCAACGCCGATGGTACTGCGTTTGTGGGAGAGTAGGTAGCCGCCATTTTCAGAACCCTTCATCATTATGATGAGGGGTTCTTTGTTATATGGTGATGCTACCTACTCTCCTTTTTATCGGGGCCCCCGCAAAACTAGTTTTGTGGGGAGAGCGGGTGGGGATCGAGTGCCTAATGTCGCAAAGCGACAGTCTTGCACGAGATTGCCGAACGCGACAGGTAGCCGCCATTTTCAGAAGCTCGAAGAGAAATCTTCGGGCTTCTTTGTTTTTGGAGTCTACGCCTGTACGATGTTCTTTTTCGTATTTTCATACGTATTTATCAATAGAAGCAAATTTTATTTGCATAATTCAATAAATAGTACTATCTTTGCAAACAATTTATAATATATGAAAATCATAGGTTCTGGTGTATACAACTACGATACGATAGTAGAGCGTAGTTATCCACAAGGTTTTGTGGTGGGTAAGAAAAATCCTTTTGTAGAAAATGTCATCTCGGCAGAGGTAGGTGGTACATGTGGTAATGTCATGTGTATGTTGGCTTATCATGGTGAGGAGGTTTATCCTCAGGCACAGTTTGATATGTCTGATCAGGGGTATCGTCTCAAGGCAGACTTGGAGGGTTATGGTTGTGATACACGTTATGTAGAGAATATCTCTAGTGGTGGTACTGCTATGCTAGACTGTACACACAAGCGTGACAAAGCTACGGGTGCGCATACGATTAGTTTTCGTGCACATGGTCCTAACAGTCGTTTTGCTAAGCGTAAGCAGTTGCGTGTGCGAGATGAGGTGCCTGCTTTCTTGGAAGCATTGACTTTTGTGCCTGATTTGTATTTCTTTGATGCGCCTGAGGCGGGTCCTCGTGCATTGGCTGCAGCTTTTGCTCAGCAGGGTGCATTGGTGTACTTTGAGTCAGAGGGTGATAGGGGCAATGAGGCTAATGAGCGCAAGATGCGTAAGGGTTTTGAGGTGAGTCATATCATCAAGTGCAGCAGTTCGAATGTCACTGCAGAGCAACTCAAGGGTTATGAGCAAGGTCGATTGTTGATATTGACTGATGGCGACAAGGGTGTGCGCTTTAACCTCAATAATGCTGGATGGATAACGCTGCCACCTATACCTAATGACAATGTGCAAGATTGGGAGGGTGCAGGTGATTGGACTACTGCTACTTTCATTCATCAGTTATCTCTGCGTGGTATCAGTCGTATGGATCAGTTGACGGCAGATGTTGTGGCGGACTGTCTCAATGAGGCGCAGAAGGTGGCTAGCAAGAGCGTTAGCTATATCGGTTCAAAGGGAATGATCCGTTCCTCAGAAGCTAATCAATAAACTATAATTTATAAACGACAAACAAATTCCAAAAATTATGAAACTCTATCATGGTTCACCTGAATTATTTTCTGCTTTTGATTTGAGCAAAGCAGGCGAAGGCACAGGCGTTAAGTTCGGTTTTGGTGTCTATCTTACTGAGTCTGAGGCTAGTGCAGTACATTATTCTCAACCACGCAACATGGAGCAGATGGCTCCTGCTCACTATCTCTACACCATAGAGATACCTGATCTCACTCCTACCAACCACTTGGTATCGGCTAAACCTGTTAACGAGGAGATTGTTAGCAAGGTGCAAGCTAAGTTGGGTGTAGAAGCACCTGCTAATGTGCTAGAGGAGGGTAAGGAGTTCCGCAAATGGGTTGGTATGACCTTGCTTGGAACCAAGAAAAATACTTTTGCAAGTGAGAAGGCAGCTGCTGAGTTGCTCAATAGCCTTGGCGTATTGTACAATGTGTGGCCTCAAGCACAAAACAAACCTGATGGTCTGAAGAATATTGCTGTATTTGATGCAGCCAATGTGAAGATTGTGAAGGTGGAGCAAATAGAGCTTGCTCTCAAGTGTAAGAAATACGTACTTGCAGATCGAAAAGACGTGTAATATGGCTAAGATTGTTCATTGGATAAAGGAGCATTATCCTCATTATATGGGTATCAACCGCTATCCTGCTGATCGGTGTGCATTGGTCAAGAAGGCAGAAGAGGAGTGGGGTATATTGGGTAATTTTGGTCGTGCATCAGTTGTGGTCAATGGTGTGGAGTTCAGCAATACTGAAAAGTTGTTCCAATGTATGAAGTTCGCTCATATGCCTGTCATTCAGGAGATATATGCTCAAAACAATATGGGTATTAAGATGAAGGCCAAGAAAAAGGAGTATGAACAGTATGTTCGTGAGGATTGGCCAAGAATCTTTTTGGATGCGTTGAAGTTTGTGCTTGTGACCAAGTATGAGCAGTCCGAGGCTTTCCGTGTGGAGTTGGAACGTAGCAAAGGTTTCTATATCGTAGAGGATGAGACAGGTCGCCCAGGTTGCAAAAAATCTGCGGATGCATATGGTACTATTCGTGAGGGTGCTGAGATGGTTGGTCCTAACTTGTTGGGACAATTCCTGATGGAGCTTCGCGACACGGGCAAGTTGGATTATACGTTGCCAGCTGATGCTTTGGATTTCATTGAACAATTGAAATAATCACTTTTTTTCGAGTCCGATGTTCTTTTCTGAGGGGTTCAGCAGTATCTTATTGTAGAACTCCTTTTATTATCCGTATCATTTCTGATCGGAGAGCAGTTGAGACATTTTTTTGAGTCCAATGTTCTTTTTCGAGGGGTTTCAGCAGTATCTTATTACAGAGCCCACTTATTATCCAAGTTTAAACACCAAATCCCAAGATTATGAAAAACGAAATACAATACAATCAAACAATTACTGTTGCTACTCTTACTCGCGACGAAGTTATTAACCCACAGGATTTGCGCTTGATGCGTTACTCCAAATTAGACGAGACTCATGAGGGTATTCCAACAGGTAAACTCGGTAACCAGGCGGGTGGTTTCCCGTTTGAACTCAACGGCAAAGTGTGGAAGGGTACTGAATATCTCTACCTCTGCGGCAAGTGGAGTTGGGAGGGCGATGAGGCCCGAACTATCCAAGAAGATGTTCGTTCGGCTGCAAGTAACTACGCTGCTAAACGCTTCAAAGACAACAAGTATCGTCGTAGAACACGAGCAGATTGGGAGACTATTCGAGTACCTTATATGCTCTGGTGTGTATGGCGTAAGTGCTTGGGTAACAGCGACTATCGAGCATTGTTGCTCTCTTTGCCTGAGGATAGGGTGGTAGTAGAAGTCATCTCACGCGACCCATTTTGGGCGGCAGTAGAAGGCGAGGATGGCATCATCCGAGGCAAGAATATCATGGGTAAGATTATCACTATCTGCCGTCGCTGTTTACAGCAAGGTACGACTCCTGAGATCGATACCGATCTGCTCAATCAAGCAGGTATTTATCTTCTAGGCGAGCGAGTAGAGTTCTAAGCTCGCCGCCTCCTAACCCCCCAGAAGGTTCAGGAGTTCAGAAGTTCAGAAGGTTCAGAAGTTCAGACGCAGCAGAAACTGCTGTTTAGAGGTTCAGAGGTTTAGAGGTACTCCTAAACCACTAAACTACTCAATCCTACTCAACACTACTCAACCTATACTCAACACTACTCAACCTCTACTCAACCCTAAACTATTAACTATTAAACTTAATAACTTTAACTATGTTTACACCTCAAGAATTAAAACAAGAACTTGACAAGTATGTTATCGGCCAAGAAGAGGCCAAGCGCACGCTCTGCGTGGCAGTCACTAACCACTACAAAGCAATTAAGCACAATCTAAAGAATCCTTTGTCTCCACAGATTGAGAAGTCCAATATCATTTTGGCGGGGCATACGGGATCGGGTAAGACCTTGCTTGTTCGTACGATAGCCAAGATATTGGATGTTCCGTGTTATATACAGGACTGTACTAAGATCACCCAAGCGGGTTATGTGGGATCGGATGTGGAGGATTGTCTTGTGGGTCTTTTGCGCGAATGCAATTATGATGTCAAACGAGCGGAGATGGGTATTGTGATGCTTGATGAGGGTGATAAGATTGCTTCTCGTCATGCGGGCACATCGATTACTCGTGATGTTTCGGGTGAGGGAGTGCAGCAGTCGTTGCTCAAGATTGTGGAGGGTGATCGTGTGGGTGTGCCTCCGTGTGGTGGTCGCAAGCACCCTGAGCAGTCGCTCATATATGTCAATACGCAGAATATACTATTTATTCTCTCGGGTGCTTTTGCGGGTATTGAGAAGATGATTCAGCGTCGTATTAATACGGATAAGCAGAGTATTGGTTTTGGTGCTACGGAGTCGACTAAGTCAGCTCAGGTGGAGGATGTGTTTAAGCATCTTAGTCCTCAGGACTTGCGCCAATTTGGTATGATTCCTGAGTTTGTGGGTCGTTTTCCTGTCATCACGCATGTCAAACCGCTTGTAGAGTCTGATCTTGTGCGTATTTTGACGGAACCTGAGAATGCTATTGTGCGTCAGTATCAGTTGCTCTTTGATATGGATAAGATCGATTTGAAGTTTGCTCCTGAGGCGCTGTCATTGATTGCTCACACGGCTATTCGTTCGCATACGGGTGCTCGTGGTTTGCGTGCGATTTTGGAGCGTGTGTTGGAGGATGCTATGTTTGATGTGCCTAAGCGCAAGCCTCGTAATCGCCATTGTATCACCATCACGGAGGAGTATGTTCGGGAGCGAATCCCTATGGCAATTGCCTCGTGATGTTCTGAGGTTCCAGAAGTATGTTCTTTTTTCGCTTTTTGCGAGTATGTATAAATGGGGGGGCGCAGCAGAGCTGCTGTTCAGAGGTTCAGAAGGTTCGTGTATGGGCGAGGAAATGCAGCAAAGCTGCTTATCTTACCTATAAACCATAAACTATAAACCATAAAAACTCCTGAACTACTCAACCTCTACTCAACACTACTCAATCCTACTCAACCTCTACTCAACATCTACTCAACATCTACTCAACTCTCAACTCTTAACTATTAACAAGATATGAATGATTTTCTTTCTTTTGCCGTTTCTAACGGTATGAATTCCGCTCATGTAGAGCATGCTATGGCATATTCGATGCAGTCTTTTAACCCTACAGCTCGTGGTGGGGGCTATATTAACCCTTCTATTTTGGAGGAGCGTCGACTGAATGTCACACAGATGGATGTGTTCTCTCGTCTGATGATGGACCGTATTATTTTTCTGGGTACAGAGGTGAATGACTATACGGCTAATGTGATTCAGGCTCAGTTGCTTTATTTGGATTCGGTTGATTCTGAGAAGCCTATCTCCATTTACCTCAATACACCTGGTGGTAGTGTGTATGCGGGTTTGGGTATCTATGATACGATGCAGTTTGTCAAGAGTCCTGTGGCGACTATTTGTACGGGTATGGCAGCTAGTATGGGTGCAGTGTTGTTGGCTGCAGGTGAGAAGGGTATGCGTGCGGCATTGCCTCATAGTCGAGTGATGATTCACCAACCGTTGGGTGGTATTCATGGTCAGGCTTCGGATATTGAGATTACTGCCAAGGAGATTCTTAAGCTCAAGGATGAGCTTTATCAGATTATCTCGGATCATTCGGGTCAGACGATGGATAAGATTCGTCAGGATGCTGATCGTGACTATTGGATGACGGGTCAACAGGCTCTCGACTATGGTATGATCGATCGTCTATATACGAAGAAGTAGTTGAGAGGTTCAGGAGTTCAGAAGGTTCGTGTATGGTGTATGGGCGAGAAAATGCAGCAAAGCTGCTTATCTTACCTATAAACCATAAAAACTCCTAAACTCCTAAACTCCTAAACTACTCAATCCTACTCAACACTACTCAACACTACTCAACTCTCAACTATGCTATACAATCTTATTGGCGACATACATGGTCGCGACGCGTGGCGTCAGTTGGTCCGCGAGGACGCAGTAAATATTTTCTTGGGTGATTACTTCGATCCCTATCATTATGATGATATCAATCCAGGTGAGCAGGAGCTTGCTAACCTGCTCGATATCATTGAGTTTAAGCAACAACATCCTGAGACGATCTTGTTGTTGGGCAACCATGAGTATCACTATCTGAGTGATGAGAGGTACTCTCGTTACAACGACTTGTATGCTGATCGTTTTGCTGAGTGTCTTCGTCAGCATTGGCATCTGTTTCAGGTGGCGTATGCTATAGGCAAACGTATTTTGGTTAGTCATGCGGGTGTTACGCAGCCTTGGTGCCAGTTAGCGGGTATTGGGGATGGGTTGTCTACCCATGATTTGATGCAGGCCATCAATGATAGGATGAACGAAGAGGCTACGCGGAAGCTTTTTGGTGTGGAGTGCAGTTTTGATCCATGGGATAGTTATGGTCTGAGTGCTACGGCATCGCCTCTGTGGGTACGACCTAGGAGTATGATGCAGCACGGTCGTTTGCTCAATGAGGATGGTAAGCTTATTCATCAGATTATGGGTCATACGCAGAGCGAAGAGGTGATTTTGACCGAACCTTTGATCTATGTGGACTGCTTGGGTAGTACTTGTCAATCGCTCTTGGTAGAGTATGATGAGCGTGGTACTTATCGTTTTGAAGTGTATACTCCGCACGGAGAGGGTAAGTATGGGTAAGAAATTAACACTAAAAGTCGATGATTTGGAGTTGACGAAAAAGGATATCAAAGAGCGGTTTGACAAGTACAACAAGATGTATTTCGATGGTAAGTTGGGTAAGTGTCAATTCCTTTGGGGGCTTGTCAATAACGCAGATTATGGTGCTTATCATGCATATGAAAAGGAGGATGGATTACACAGTAGAATCTGGGTGGGTAGAAATACCATTTGGACTGAAGAAGGACTACGGGAGTTGTTGGTGCATGAGATGATCCATATGTATGTTAGGACTGTTGAAGGGAAAAGGATGGATGGTCTTTTGGGTCATGGGAGACGGTTTAGAAGACACTGTCGGCGCCTTAAAAGAGACTATGGTTTGCTGATCCGTATCCATTCTGATTTTGGGTATATCAACCCGAAACTCAAACCTAAATTATGGGAGAAAATAATGTTATGGATCATCGATCGGTGATTTTTTTGCATATGTCAGAAAAAAGTTGTACCTTTGCGGGGTGAAAAATATACGAATATCATGAAAACAATTGTTGTATCTTTAGATGTGTTCTTAGGCTATAGTCATTATGGCGCAATGGGAAGAAACGAAAATGTAGTTATTGAAGTATCAGATGAG
>JAZQSZ010000100.1:0-7388 GCA_045630365.1 Paludibacteraceae bacterium
CGAGGTTGCTGTTCTCGAAATTGACAAAGAGAACCGTCGTCTCTCTCTCGGTCACAAACAATTGGAGGAGAACCCATGGGACGAACTTGCTGCTAAATACGGCGTAGATACAGTTGTATCTGGTAAAGTAGCAGAGGTTACTGACAAGGGTGCTGTAGTTGTACTCGAGGATGGCGTTGAGGGTTATTGCACCGCTCGTCACCTCCAAAAAGAAGACAAAGGCGCTACTGCTGTTGGCGAGGAATTGAACTTCAAGGTAATTGAGTTCAACCGCGAGGCTAAGCGTATCCTTCTTTCTCACCTCCGCACTTGGGAGGAGCGCAAAGAGGCTCCTGCTAAGGAAGTGAAGGCTAAGAAAGAGGCTCAACCAGAGTTGCCAAAGGTAGAGAAAACTACTCTCGGTGACCTCGGTGCTTTGGCTGACTTGCACGCTTCATTGGCTGCTGCTGAGAAACCAGCAAAAGCTAAAAAAACTAGCAAGAAAGAGGAGTCTGCTGAGTAATCAACTCACATAAAAAAATGAGAGTCGAAGTCAAACTTCGGCTCTCTTTTTTATGGTTTAAAAGGTTTTAAAAGTTTTAGGAGTTTTAAAGGTGAAATGAGTGTATACTAACTTACCTTTAGAATAGCGGTACAGCCGCGATTAAATCTATTCCGACTTTTATCGCTCGTAGGTGGCGATATTGCCCTCTGATTCTTGGACACTAACCTTGTAACAGTTCTCTACATGGTCGCAGATCCAACGAGCGATATTCTCAGATGATGGATTGACATCCAATACCTCGTTGATATACTTGTGATCAAATGTCTCTTTTACGATTCGTTTGATATGGGTGAAGTCTGTCACCATACCATCCTCGTTGAGTTCTTCTGATTTGCAATATACGGTAACCACAAAATTGTGTCCGTGCAATGCTTCGCACTTGCTCTCATAACTCAGATGCAGATTGTGCGCAGCAGAGATTGTGATTCGTTTTTCTACGTAATACATGTTTTTAATGTTTAGTGTTTAGTGTTTATAGTTTAAAGGCAAGGGTTAAATATATCCATGCCGAAGGCGGCGGTAAAGGCATTTTGCTCGCGCAACTTATCGGGACTATCCAATTGTATTCCTTGCTGCGGAGTCATCAGCATAATACGATCGGACAACTTAATCGCCAAATCTAATTCGTGTGTCGATATGAGGATCGTCTTGTTTTGCTCGCGCGCGACGCGCCTGAGCAATTGTAATACGCGTATGCGATTAGGAAGGTCCAAATGCGCCGTAGGCTCATCCAATAATATAATAGGTGTCTCCTGAGCCAATGCTTTGGCTATCAGCGTGCGTTGTTTCTCTCCATCTGAGTGGTCGTTGAAGAAAGTGTGTGCGCTGCCGCTGAGTCCTACATCATTAAGCGATTGCTCAATAATCTGCTCATCCTTAGGGGATAACCCGCCTAGAAAAGAGGTGTATGGATAACGTCCCATCGCCACAACATCGTGCACTGTAGTGTTCTCAATGCTCAGTCGTTCTGTGAGGACGAGAGCGATGTGTGGGAGAGTTGAGAGTTGAGAGTTGAGAGTTGAAGTGGTGAACGTGCCGCTGAGGGCGGGTTGAAGTCCAGCGAGGGTGCGGAGTAGGGTAGATTTGCCACAACCATTAGGACCTAGCATACAGACCATTTCGCCCGGATGTAACTCAAACTTCAAGTCGCGTTGTACGACGTGATGTTCATAACCAATCGTCAGATTATTCGTAGAAATAGACACGTTGTACACGATGAGAAATAGATGTTAATACCTCGTATGGGATCGTTCCTAGTTTATTGGCTAACTCTGCGATAGGTAAACGGTCACCAAAGATCTCCACACTATCCCCAACCTGTGCATCCGTGCCCGTGATATCGATCATTGCTTGATCCATACATACATTACCCACTACAAGGCAGCGTTTTCCTCGTACTACGACCTCACCACCATAATTGGAAAATCTTCGGTCAAACCCGTCGGCATATCCGATAGGAATAACCGCTATCTGGCGTGCCTCATCAAGAGTCGTATGGCGACCATAACCGATTGTTTCGCCCGCATTCACCGTCTTGATACTCAATATGGTGGTCTTGAGCGTACAGACATTTTTGAGACGGGTATCAGATATCGGATATCGGGTATCGGGTAGGAAGGAGAAACCATACATACCAATACCCAAACGGCACATATCCATATGGTACTCAGGGAATCGCTCAATACCTGCTGTATTGCAGATGTGTAGGAGTGGCGATGGGCTATTGGCTATTGGCAATAGGCTATTGATGCAACCTTTGAAGTAGGCAGTTTGCTCGTGGGTGAAGGAGTCAAACTGTGCTTCGTCGCTACCTGCCAAATGGGAGAAAATGCTCACTACTTGTACCGATTTTTGCCCATTTAGACGGACTGCGAGCTCGGTCATATCCTCTTGGTAGAAACCTAATCGATGCATTCCAGAGTCAATCTTGATGTGGACTTTTACATTTTCTAGTCCCTTGGATTCGGCGGCTGCAATGATGTTCTCCAATACCTGGAACGAGTATATATTGGGTTGTAGATTGTTCTCTAAAATAAGGTCTAATGCTGCTACCTCTGGATCCATGATGATGATAGGCAACGTGATACCTGCGCGGCGTAGCTCTACGCCTTCGTCAGCTACTGCTACGGCTAAATAATCCACGAGTCCGCTGTTTTGCAGCGCACGACTAACCTCCACACTACCAGCGCCATAACCAAAGGCTTTGACCATACAAGTGAGCTGTGTGTTGGGTTGAAGTAGCGAGCGAAAATAGCGCACATTATCTACAAGCGCACTGAGGTTGACCTCTAATATGGTCTCGTGTGTCTGTTGTAGAATACGCTGTGCAATCGTGTCTTCGTTATACCCTAATGCGCGCATTACGGCAGCGCAAGTACGCACATTTTGATGGGTTGGATCTTCGATGACTACGGGGCAATGAGCAAATAATTGCATTTTCTCGGCACGCTTGGCTTGTAGAGATGGAAAATTCTCTCCATGCTCTGGACCGATATAAGTGATCACACCTATAGTAGGTTGGATGATAGCCTGTAGGCGTTGCATTTCTCCCTGTTCGGAGATACCCGCTTCGAAGATGGCTAGTTCGGTTTTGTCGCTCAGTTGCCAAATACTGAGAGGAACACCAATCTGTGAGTTGTATGATTTGGGCGAGCGGGTGATATGATAGTCCTCTTTGAGGAGTTGGTAGAGCCACTCTTTGACTACTGTCTTGCCGTTGGAACCGGTGATTCCTATCACTGGTCCATGGTAGAGTGAGCGTTTATAAATCGCTAGTTGTTGTAGGGCAGTCAGAGTATCGTTGACCAAAATAAACACCGGATTATCCTCTGTGTTGACGAGTTTGAGCAGTTCAGGAAGGATTGGATTGTATTGCTCAATGACAAAACATCTAACTCCTCGTTGAATAAGGGTAGGGATGTATGTCGCACCGTTGTTATTGCTTGTTTTGAAGGCAAAAAACAAGGTGTTCAGAGGCTCGTTGCCCAACTGGCGACTATCAATGAGTAAGTGTTGTATATGCAGCAACTGCAAGTTGTCGGTATTGCCGATAACTTGCAGTGGCTTAATCGCTTGTATGACTTGGTGGATTAGCATCCTTCGAATTGTTGGAGGAAGCGAACGTCGTTCTCTGAGAACAAACGCAAGTCCTTAACGCGGTATTTGAGGTTGGTGATACGCTCCACACCTAAACCGAAGGCATAACCTGTATATACCTTGGAATCGATACCGCAAGACTCTAATACATTAGGATCCACCATACCGCATCCTAGGATCTCTACCCAACCAGTACCTTTGCAGAAAGAACAACCCTTACCACCACAGAGGTCGCAAGAGATGTCCATCTCAGCAGATGGCTCAGTAAATGGGAAGTAACTTGGACGGAGACGGATTTGAGTCTCAGGACCAAACATCTCTTTTGCGAAATAGAGCAACACCTCTTTTAGGTCCGCAAAACTGACGTTTTTATCAATATAAAGTCCTTCTACTTGGTGGAAGAAACAGTGGGCACGTGCTGAGATAGCCTCGTTGCGATATACACGACCTGGGCAGAGTACGCGGATAGGAGGCTCTTGGCTGAGCATCACGCGTGTTTGCACGCTAGAAGTGTGTGAGCGAAGGAGTATATCAGATGGCTTTTGTACACCAATCTCTTTCTCGATGAAGAAGGTGTCTTGCATGTCACGTGCAGGATGTTCTGGCGCGAAGTTGAGGAGGGAGTAAACGTGGTTATCATCCTCTACTTCAGGGCCTTCCGCTACGGTGAAACCTACGCGAGAGAAGATATCAATAATTTGTTCACGAACGAGTGAAAGAGGGTGACGCGTACCCAGTGCGATAGGATCTGGTGTGCGGGTGAGATCTAGTTCATCTGCCGCTGCCTTAGCGCCGCTCGCTTCTGCTGCTTCGCGAAGCTCGTTGATGCGTGCCTCGTAAGCTTGGCGTAGTTGGTTGAGTGCTTGGCCAATCTCGCGTTTTTCCTCTTTAGGCACTTCGCGGAACTCGTTAAAGAGCTCGGTTACTTGACCTTTCTTGCTGAGGTACTTAATACGTAGCGCCTCTACTTGTTCGGCGTTGGTTGCTTGCAATTCAGCCACTTGGCTGAGCAAGGATTCTATTTTTTCTTTGATACTCATAATCGCAGTTGTATAATTCAGCCTGCAAAGGTAGTGAAAATATTGCATATATGCAAATTTTTGGCTTGAAAGTTGCAAGATAATAGCAATATTGGGACGGAAATAAAATAGGAACGGACTAAAGCTTAACTTTTGGTTTGAAAATTTGCGTATGTCAAAAAAAAGTTGTACCTTTGCAAGCTTTTTATGCGCACTCACGCGTGAGCGCGAGCATAGATACACGTGAAGAAGTTATTCGTCATACTATTTTTGGTGGCACTTTGTATCTCAATACAAGGTCAGGAGGTTGTGTTGGATTCAGTTCCATCTCAGCCTGTTGAACCATTAAGAGAGGCCTTGGATGCTCGGATTGAATATTCGTCTGCCGACTCAATGAAGATTACGGGTAGAGGAATCGCCCATTTATATGGCTCAGGTGAATTACAGTACAAGGAGATGAACTTGACAGCGGAATACATACGCATGTGTATGGACAGTAGCACACTATATGCGGTCGGAGTGTTGGATACGATAGAGGATGAGTGGATAGGTCAACCGGTGTTTAGTGAGGGCGAAGATAGTTATGAGACTAGTGAGATTACCTATAACTTAAAGACCCAAAAGGGGTTTATTCGCAATGCGGTAACCGAACAGGCAGAAGGCTATGTAATAGCGGATAGAACCAAAAAAGTGGATGATGGACTATTGATGATGGCGGGTGGAAAATACACCACCTGTGACGATCATGATCATCCTCACTTTTACCTGCAATTGACAAAAGCTAAAGTCAAACCCGGTAGTTATATTGCGACCGGTCCTGCCTATTTAGTGGTGGGAGATGTGCCATTGCCTTTAGCGATACCTTTTGGTTTCTTCCCATTCACGGATAACTATTCGAGTGGTTTTATCATGCCTAATTTTGGAGATGATTATACGCGTGGATTGTATATGTCGGGTATTGGTTACTATTTTGCAATCAATGATTATTTTGATTTGCAATTGACGGGTGATATTTATACACGTGGTACTTGGGCAGTATACGCAAGAAGTAGATACGTCAAACGATATAAATTCCAAGGTAACTTGTCGATTAATTATCGTTGGGATGTAACGGGTGAAAAAGATATGCCTAATTACAATGTGGCAAAAAACTTGAGTGTTCAGTGGTCTCATACGCAGGATAGTAAGGCGAATCCGTATAGTAATTTTTCGGCGAGTGTGAACTTTAAGACATCGGGTTACAACCGAAGTAATATCAATAGTTATTACGATATGCAAGCCAGTGCGGAAAACACGACCAGTTCTAGTGTATCTTACACACAGCGTTTTCCCGATAGTCCTTGGAGTATCGGTCTGAGTATGAACTTGACTCAACGAACGAAGGACTCTACTCTGAGTGTGACTTTGCCTAGTTTGAACGTCAATATGAGTCGTATTTATCCGTTCAAACGCAAGAAAGCGATGGGTAAACAGAAATGGTATGAGAAGATCAGTTTGCAATATAGCGGCTCATTTACCAACTCGATTACTTGTAAGGAGAACGAGTTCTTTAAGTCTAGTTTTGTGAAAGATTGGGATAACCGTTTGAACCACAAATTAAGTTCTTCGGCATCTTTTATGGCATTCAAGTATCTTAGTATTACACCTAGTATTAACTTTACTGACCGAATGTTTTTCAGTCGTGTGGATCAGTCTTGGAATCAAGAGTTGAATCAAGTACAGAGAGATACGGTGATGGGTTTCTACAACGTGTATAATTTCAATGCTAGTGTGAGTTTGTCCACCAAGTTATATGGTTTTTATATTCCTTTCCGTAAATGGTTTGGCGACAAGGTAGATCGGTTTAGACATGTGATGACTCCTAGTGTGACTTTTTCTTATAATCCTGATTTTGGTGCAGAATATTGGGCGAAGCGTTATGGTGGTTTTTATGGTTCGTATGATAAACCTGTGACCGTGGAAGATGAAGCGGGCAATTGGGTACCTAAATTGGATGAAAATGGTTTGCCTATTTTTGAGGTGGTGAACTATTCTAGGTTTAGGGAAGCACCAAGTAGGGGCGCATCAGCCAATCTATCGTTCTCGCTCAGTAATAACTTGGAGATGAAATTGCGCAATGATAAAGATACGACGGGTAAAGAACCCTATAAGGTATATAGCATTATTGATAATTTTAGCATCTCGGGTGGATATAACTTTATCGCTGACTCAATGAACTGGAATAATTTCTCGGTAAACTTGCGTATCAAGATACCGAAGGTGAATTATACCATCAATTTGAGTGGACAGTTTGATCCATATATGTATACGACTACGGCAAGTGGCGGTCATGTGCGTTCTAATCAGTTGTATTGGAATCATGGTCGTTTCCCTCATTTTACAGGTACGAGCACAAGTTTTAGTTATACGTTTAACAATGAGGTGGTCAAGAAGTGGTTTGATAAGAGTGATAAAAGTGTGCCAGAAACTCCTGAAGAGGAAGAAGTAGAGGGCGATGTATGGGCTGATGAGGCAGAACTAGAACAGCAAAAGAAAAAGAAACGTAAAGTGGAGGATGAGGTAACGGATGATGGCTATTTGTTTGCCAAGATACCGTGGAGTCTGAGTGTGTCGTATAGTTTGCGCTATACTGCAAGTAACCAATGGAATGAGGAGAAGAATGTGCCGAAAATGGAGTTTAGGCATAATTTGAGTTTTTCGGCATCGTTGGGTTTGGGTAGTGGTTGGAA
>JAZQSZ010000101.1:0-4339 GCA_045630365.1 Paludibacteraceae bacterium
GGCTATGTGGGATTGTTTGTTAGTACGCAAGGAGATCGTTACGCGCCTGAGGCGCTACTGTTTAGAGGCGAGAGGCGCCATAGCAAGGGACTATAGCCGAACTAGCAGCGCTAGCCGAACTAGGGAGGCGGGGAAACCCTATAGGCGCAGCCGTCCAATAGCGCAGCGTCCAATAACCACTATTATCGTGATTGCGACAATCGCCCACAGCAATCCTGTGCACCATTTGTGAAACTTGGGGATATAGCGCTTGGGTGGTAGTTCGATAACGCGCTTGGCGCATTGGCAACCCAAACCAAAATAAAGAGATAGATAATATCCACAAGTGTCAACAAGTATATAAACCCCAAAAAATAATCTATAATACTACCTTAGTCGCATGAAAGAAATTACCTATCATTACACTGCCGCAGATGGCGAAATAACCATACGCGGATTTATTGCCTATCTGCTTGGACAAGGCGAAAATTGGGATATTGCCTGCGTAGAAGCTGACATCAAAGAGTATTATGCCCTACAATATGCTCGCATGGATGCCATTGAGGCATTAAGAAGAGAAGTCAATTATTGGTGGGAATGTTATCACGATGAGCGGTTGCACGAGATAAACGAATGGGAGAGGTTCCTAGAAGAAGGGGCAACTTACCTCATCTGTCAAGCTTCCGAAGTGCTTATCCCTATATCCGATGCCGACAAACTCACCTGCGATATGTCGATCTATCTTGACAGGGATAGTTATCTATACAAACTCAATGATGTTCTGTGCTTTATAAACAAAACTGGCGATGATGCAGACGAAAAAATCATCTTTGGTTTTGCTGCTCAATTACTCACCTATGCGGCATGTTCACGCGTGGAGCATGTGCTGTCCAATCCAATAGGACTTGATCCACTTTATCTCATTACGCTCATCTCCAATTGGCTGGATTCGCCCTCCTCAATTTATCTCAATGATGTGGATTTTGCTCTGCCCAATGTCTATGCGTTATACGAGAGTTTTGTGGCGGAAGAGAGAGAAAAATGGGAGAGTGAGAACAAAAAACGATACCGCTCGGGCGAGCCTCAAACGCGCTATTTCATGCCGAACCTATACAAGCGTGTGCAAGCGGAAGCAGAGGAGGCAATAGAGTTGTTGACCCCTTATTTATCGGACAGGCAGTTGGTGGCATACAAGCGGTATCTGGCAGAATGTCAGCAGTATATACAGGATCATACCCAAACGCGTAAGAAGGCACGCAGCGAGTCGCTTGACCAATATTTTCGCAAGGATATTGCAGATTATCGTAAGCGAATGGCTATCCGTTTGCTGAAGCAGGCGGTGTTCCAGAAGAACCCTGCTAAAGGTCTAGCAGATTGGGTCCAAGACATGAAAAATAAACGGATATTGGTTGAACATATCCAACCCTATACGCGGTTTGTGGCTACGGTCAATAAGAGCTGTGGGACGGAGATAAAAGCTGATACGTTGTCGAAGTATTTTAGGTGAGGGCAGCAGAGCTGCGGTGTAGGGGATGCTTCGCTATGGGACGCCTCTTTGAGGCTATGGGTTATGGGCTATAGGTTATAGGCGAGGGGAGAAAGGCGGCCCACCTTTCATGTGTTTGGAGGCGGCAGTCCTTGGGCATATCTTCGGTATCTCTTCAGAGTGGTATCGGAGTGGTATCGGGGAAGACTAATGCTTCCCCGGGTTCTTCGACAATTTAGTTGAAAGAAATAGAAGCTCCTGCTCGCTGCGCTCGCGAAATCTTAATAAATCTTACTGCAAAGACTCTGATTTTATTGCCACCGCTAGCACTCGCTACGCTCGTCCGCTGAATCTTAAGTAAATGCACATGGCTTTCAACTAATTTGACGACTAATGCTTTCCCGGGTTCTTCGACAATTTAGTTGAAAGAAATAGAAGCTCCTGCTCGCTGCGCTCACGAAATCTTAATAAATCTTACTGCAAAGACTCTGATTTTATTGCCACCGCTAGCACTCGCTACGCTCGTCCGCTGAATCTTAAGTAAATGCACATGGTTTTCAACTAATTTGACGAAGAATGCTTCCCCCGCGTATTTTTCAGCGAATGATTTGCGGACTTTGATCTGTGCTTCAGTAGGTGGTTTGTCGCGTTTAGGGCGACGTTGGATGACTTGTTTGCCGTTCAAGGTTCGAGTGTAAAACTCATGGCCGATATTCCCCTTTAGGGATTTAATTGGATATTCTAATTCTGCTATCATAATTTTGTGATTTTTAAAGTTTTTTATGTGTCGGTTTTGTCGGTTTTGTCGGTTTGTCGGTTCATCAAACCGACGAAACCGACACTTTACGCACTTATATTTTCTTAAGATACTTTGTGGTATTCTCCATACGCAATGTGCTGAAGTTGAGATGATTGAATGAGTTTTGCGAGCCATCTCTCAAGTGTCCTAATATTCACTCCGAGAACTTGAGCTTGGGTTATGGCGTCCTGCTTGGAAAAGTTCTCAGGAAGCATTGAGAAGAATTGTTTTTGGAGAATATTACTCCCAATTTCAGTCACTTGTGTAGTCTTGATATTGGGCAAGATCTGGTACATCATCGCAGCATGCATCAAGAGTTTGTGACCGATGAGGAGCATTGTCTGAAAATCCTCATCTGAGCAGACCACTCGCTCTGGAAGGGGCTTGGTTATATCTAGACGCAAGCCTGTGAGAATCATGCCGATACGCTTCATGATGACAGGCATGCGCTTGAGCGTGGAGGCAAATAGATGGCCATACTCTTGGCTATACACATCATACTCGCTGCGGAACATACGTTTGATGGTTTGGCGTTGGGCAGGACTGAGGTAGAAATAGCAGTCGTGCTCTGCCATGGACATCCATAGATAACGCTCGCCCAGTTGCGTTGCTAGGCGATCGTAGAGCACCGCTTCGTGCGGAACGCCCTCCGCTTCGTCGGCGTCCCAAACGCAGTCGTCAAAGTCTTGGATGGAGTTGACCACGTAACATGCGAAGCGGGACATGAGGCCGTTCTCGCGGTTGTTCAAGAGGGGTTGGAGTTGGTTGAGTGTACCCGATAATAGCATGGAGATGTGTGGGTTACGGACTTCAATGAACTCGTCGTCCTTGCGGCGAAGTTGGCTGATGGCTTCGTGTTCAAAGATACAACGAATGATGTCGGAGATCTTACCAAAAGCGGAGCGAAGCACTTGGGTGAGGGTGTCCATCTCTGTTGCCATAATGATGCCGCGTCCTTTGAGTACCTCGATCATCTTCATTAAAGCCGAAGCGGAAGTGTTGGCGGGGATATACACCTGTTTACCAGACTGACCTTCAATGGCTTGTAAGAGTGTGCGGCCGTAGTTCATGATACCTTTGCCCGAAGCTGCGGGAGCAATGATCATGGTCAGAAGGTCGGCGCTGTAGATGTGGTGTGGATGGCCATGCAACATGCGCATGGCGGGTAGGGCATAGGCGCAATTGGTTAATAATGAGAGCAGTAGCATGTCGCGCATCTCGCCTTCAGGAGCGACAGAGAGGGCTTGCTCAAGAAGTTGGGGTAATTGGTTAGGTTGGAGGTTGGGAGTGATGAGGGTGTCTGTGCCCTCGGGAGAAAATGTGTTGTTCATCATAAAACAATAAACGGGTTAAAAGGTTGATAATAGGGTTAGTTGTGTGTCAATTGATTTCGAAATCGAGTGCAAAATTACTGCTTTAATTGAATATCTCCAAATAATCCAGAGGGTGTCGGAATGAATTGTTGTAAGTGTATGATAATGAGCTGATAAAAAACGCAAGCTGCGACTAGAAATCGGAAGTGTATGCTTAGAAATCGGAAGATAAGCCTACCCTAAATCCCTCCCTAAAGGGAAGGACTTTGTTGTACGCACAAAACCGCGCTGAGTAGTAGTTTTCAGTATGATTTTTTTGGGTGTTGATAACTTTATCTAAGTAGTTGATGTAGGGATGATTATGGCGAAAAATAGGGGTGATTTTGCAAAGTCTAAGTAGCAAAATTGATTTTTATATAAAAAATCCCCTAAAAATAGCACTTTCTCGTGATAAAATTTGCCCAAGTCAGAAAAAAGCAGTATCTTTGCATGCTTTTTCGCGGCGCGTGAATGCGCACGCACATGATGTGCGAAGCGCAGGAGGTGAAAAGTGAAAGGTGAAAACTGAAAACGAGAAAGAAACTAACAAGTTTAAATTAACAATAATTATTAACCAAAATTAAAAGTTAAAATGCCTACAATTCAACAATTAGTTAGAAAAGGAAGAGCAGAACTTATCGACAAGAGCAAGTCTCCAGCATTGGACAGCTGCCCACAACGTCGTGGCGTTTGTGTACGCGTTTACACAACAACTCCTAAGAA
>JAZQSZ010000102.1:0-3950 GCA_045630365.1 Paludibacteraceae bacterium
TAGTTGATGTCTAATTGACGCATGACATCGGTATAGATGGTTAGGTTTTTATCTATACGAGCGGTTTTAGACTGTGCAAATAGTTGCATAGTCATCAACAAGAAAGATAGAATAAGGAGTCGTTTCATTGTTTGGGTGGTAAGTAGGGAGTGATATCTTTGTGATAGGAATGGAGTTCGCGCACGAGCGAAGAGGATATGTGTGCATACTCGGGACGTGTGTAGAGTAGCACGGTCTCAATGCCGCATAGTTGCTTATTGGCTTCGGATATATTGCGCTCATACTCAAAGTCTTGCACCGAACGAACACCGCGCAAGATACATTGTGCTTGGTGTGCAGCAGCAAAATCAGTGGTCAGTCCTTGGTACACTTCGACCTTTACGCGTGGTTCATTGGCAAAAGCTTCTTGGATAGCTTGGAGGCGCAGCTCCAAGGGGAAGGTGCTCTGTTTGCTGCTATTATGACCAATACCAATGATAATTTGATCAAAAAGTGTAAGTCCACGCATCACGATGTCATAATGACCGATGGTAAAGGGATCGAAACTCCCTGGGAAGATTGCTGTAGTCATATCATTCAATGGTTGCGTTGTTGAGGGCATCCTTGGTGGCTTCGCGGTAAGCGACCATCAGTCCGCCCGTACCTAGTAGTGTACCACCAAAATAGCGCACTACTACCACTAGGATGTTATCTAGATTTTGCGCATCTATGCTACGAAGAATGGGCATACCTGCTGTGCCGTGAGGTTCGCCATCATCTTTGGTTCGCCATAAGTTTTCTCCCAGTCGGTATGCATAGCAGACATGTCGCGCATCGTGGTACTTCTTTTTGTACCATTTGATGCGCTCCTTGGCTTGCTCTTCGTCCGTGATGGGTTCTGCAAAGGATAGGAACTTGCTGCCCCTATCCTTGAAGATACCCTTGGAGAGTTCTGTGATATGTTTCTTATCGCTCATTTTTATCGGTTTACTGTTTGATCGCTCATTTCATTCGCTGTTTGACCGCTTCACTGTTTGACCGTTCACTTCGTTCCCTGTTGGATCTATGAGTCTAACAGGCGCAGCCGGTCTAACAATGCAATGGTCTAACAGTCCGCAGGGCGGTCTAACAACGCAGTGGTCTCAAAATCACCAAGCGAAAAGTGGGTATTTAACCATCTCGGCATTTACCTCAGCGCGTACTGCTGCGATATTCTCCTCAGACTCTGGATTAGCGAGTACACGGTCGATGAGTTCTACTATCCATGCCATCTTATCCTCTTTGAGACCGCGGGTGGTGATAGCTGGTGTACCGAAACGAAGACCGCTGGTTTGGAATGCACTACGAGAGTCAAATGGCACCATGTTCTTATTAGTGGTAATGTCGGCTGCTACGAGGGCTTTCTCTGCTACTTTACCTGTGAGCTCAGGGTACTTGGTGCGCAGATCCACCAACATTGAGTGGTTGTCGGTACCATCAGAGATGATCTTGTATCCTTTCTCCATCAATGCTTTGGCCATTGCTGCGGCATTGAGTTGAACTTGTTTTTGATACTCTTTGAACTCTGGAGTCAATGCCTCGCCGAACGCTACTGCTTTGGCTGCAATCACGTGCTCGAGTGGTCCACCTTGTGTACCTGGGAAGACTGCTGAGTCGAGCAATGCTGACATCATCTTCACTTCGCCCTTAGGAGTGGTTTTGCCCCATGGGTTAGGGAAGTCCTTGCCCATCAAGATCACACCGCCACGAGGACCACGGAGGGTTTTGTGAGTGGTGGAGGTTACGATGTGCGCATGCTTAACAGGGTTCTCCAAAAGACCTGCTGCAATGAGTCCTGCTGGGTGAGCCATATCCACCATAAAGAGAGCACCAATCTCGTCTGCCACTTTGCGGATACGAGCATAATCCCAATCACGACTATACGCGCTCGCGCCCGCGATAATTAATTTAGGTTTGTTCTCGCGTGCCACTTGCTCGAGTTGGTCGTAGTCTACACGACCAGTATCCTCTTTTACATTGTACTCCAATGCGTTGAACATCAGTCCAGAGAAGTTAACTGGTGAACCGTGGCTGAGGTGACCACCATGGCTGAGGTTGAGTCCGAGGAAGGTATCGCCTGCTTGGAGGCATGCCATGAACACTGCCATGTTGGCTTGTGCACCAGAGTGAGGTTGTACATTGGCATACTCAGCGCCAAAGAGTTGGCAGAGGCGTTGGCGTGCGATATTCTCGCTCTCATCCACTACCTCGCAACCACCGTAGTAGCGTTTGCCAGGATAACCCTCGGCATATTTGTTGGTTAGTACACTACCCATGGCTTCCATTACTTGGTCGCTCACGAAGTTCTCTGAGGCAATGAGCTCAATGCCTTTGGTTTGACGTTCGCGCTCGCGGCGGATGATGTCAAAAATTTCTTGATCTCGTGTCATATATTTTAAAAGTTAAAAAAGTTCTAAGCGCTTCGCTGTTCTAATGGTTACCCGTTGGTCATATGTAGGAATTGGGATATGAATCGACGGAAATTGCTGGATGTATTGTTGTTGATATAGGATTCAATCACTTTGACTTGGGAAGTCAACGGAATCATATCGTAGTCTGCTATTGCCGCAGGAATAAGGCAAGAATAGCCCTCGCGGAGGGTGATCTCGTCATGTGTACTGCGGATATGTATTTTACATTCACCTTTGACGCATGTTTGGATGACAAAGGAGTCGTATTTGACCATATTGCGTCGCATGGTCTCTTGCAAATCCACTACACGGACCGTAAAGAACTCGGTATCTAGGCAGAGATTAGCCGTGTTGGTGTTCTGTTGGTAGTCGCTTCTGTACTCCTTATATACTTGGTAATCCAATGCCTGAGCGGCTAGTTGTGTGTGTAGTTCGCGTGGTTGTCCATTGAGGTCGAGTCGATCGTAGTCGTAGATGCGATAGGTGACATCAGAGGACTGTTGTACTTCCAATAGGCGGATGCCTTTGCCGATAGCGTGCACGCGTCCGGCTGGGATATAGAACACATCACCCGCTTTGACGTGGTGCTTAGCGAGGGCGTCGATGATACTACCATCGGCGATGCGTGTTTGGTACTCCTGTTCGGTGAGTTGCTCTTGGAAACCTGCATAGATACATGCTCCTGGTTCTGCGGTGAGGATGTACCACATCTCGTTTTTGCCCATCTTATTGTGTTCGCGTTGTGCCATGGCATTGTCAGGGTGTACCTGAATGCTGAGGTCGTCATTGGCATCAATGAACTTAACGAGTACTGGCAACTGATGTTGATATTGTTTGGCTACCGCTTTGCCCAATATAGCATCTGGCATCTTGCTTACCACTTCTGTGAGCGGATATCCGGCCCATGTGCCATTGGCTATAATGGATGGTGCAGAAGGCACGGCAGACACTTCCCAACTCTCGCCTATATGCTGTTGATGGGGTAGGTTTTTCCATGTCGCTAGCTGCTCGCCTCCCCAAATCTTAGTGTGGAGATTAGGTTCAAAGAGCATAGGGTAGAGTTTGGTGCGTTGGGACTCAATGACACAACCCATCGCTAACATCTGCACATCGGTAATAGCGTGTAGTTGGTAGGTCTGTAGGTGCTCGATAAAGATGAAATCATCCTTGTGGCAAAGGTTCGTTTGCCCATCGATAGTCACCTCTAGGGTACCATCTAGGATATAAAACACATCCTGCAAGTCCGGGTGGATATGCATGGCGCTCTTCTCGCCTGCTTTGAGGTCAATGACTGCTATCTGTGTGATGCTGCATCCACTTTCGTTGGCAGAGAGCAGTACGCGCTTGAGTCCCATCTCATAGGATGTGGTGGCAGGAGTTATTTCGTGTAAGTTTCTTCGCATAATCTTTCAACTTTCAACATTCAACTTTCAACTATAACCTACAACCTAAAACATTATACCTTTTTCCTTCATGTAGGATATATAATTGTCCGTTGTGGATGATCTTGGTGTATGGTGT